>JAAYTC010000301.1 GCA_012518155.1 Bacteroidales bacterium
GGGATGAGCAACGGGACGGATGGGATGCGCTACTCCTTGGTCAGCCGTGAGGTGATCGCCGATTCGATTGAAACTGTTTGCGGAGCGCAATATTACGACGGGCTGATTGCCGTGCCGGGTTGCGACAAAAATATGCCAGGTTCGTTGATCGCTATGGGGAGATTGAACCGCCCCTCGATCATGGTATACGGGGGCACCATTGCCCCGGGCCGGTATAAAGGAAGGGACCTGAATATTGTATCTGCCTTTGAGGCTTTGGGAGAGAAAATTGCCGGTAAAATTGATGAAAATGAGTTTAAACAGATCGTCAAGTGCAGCTGTCCCGGGCCGGGGGCCTGTGGTGGCATGTACACGGCAAATACCATGGCCGCCGCTATCGAGGCAATGGGAATGAGCCTGCCCTATAGCAGCAGCAACCCCGCCATTAGCGAGGAGAAGAAAAACGAGTGCCTCGAAGCGGGGAAGTACATTCGTTTATTGCTAGAGAAAGATATCAAGCCTCGCGATATCATGACTCGGAAAGCGTTTGAGAACGCGATCACGATTGTGATTGCTTTGGGAGGGAGTACCAACGCGGTGCTGCACCTGCTCGCCATGGCACGGAGCGTGGAGGTAGAATTGTCGATCGACGATTTTCAGGCCCTGAGCGACCAAGTGCCTCTTATTGCCGATTTTAAACCGAGTGGAAAGTACCTGATGGAGGATTTGCATAAACGAGGCGGGGTACCGGCCGTGATGAAATACCTGTTGAAGAAAGGGTTATTGCATGGCGAATGCTTGACGGTGACCGGGAAAACCGTGGCAGAAAATCTCGCGGAGATTCCGGATCTCGATTTTGAAACACAAGATATTATTCATCCCTTGGAGAGACCGTTAAAGCCGACCGGCCACCTGCAGATATTGTATGGTAACCTTGCGGAGAGGGGCAGCGTTGCCAAGATTAGCGGGAAGGAGGGAGAACGGTTTGAAGGTCCCGCCCGTGTTTTTGATGGGGAGAAGGATTTAATCGCCGGTATATCCAATGGCCGTGTTAAGGCGGGGGACGTGGTGGTCATCCAAAACGAGGGGCCAAAAGGTGCACCCGGCATGCCGGAGATGCTGAAACCTACCTCCGCGATCATCGGGGCCGGTTTGGGTAACAAGGTAGCCCTTATTACCGACGGTCGTTTTAGCGGTGGAACCCACGGGTTCGTGGTGGGGCACATTACGCCCGAGTCGTACGAAGGAGGGTTGATTGGTTTGGTGCAAGATGATGATGTCATCGAGATCGATGCGGTGAATAACCGTATCGAGTTAAAGGTGTCCGACGAAGAGATCACCCGTCGCCGCTCATCCTGGGTACAGCCCCCCCTCAAAGCCAAAAACGGCATCCTTTACAAGTATGCTAAACTGGTAAAGGATGCCTCTCACGGTTGCGTAACCGATGAATAGCAAGGTGGCTTAATGAGTCAACTGCTAGCTGTTGGACAACCGGTAGCTGCCTGATCCGAGTTCGATTTCGAGAGTCTCACCCTCCTCGTGAATGGCCCTGACTCCCTCTATCTCCGGTGTTTTGATATTCAATTCACGAGGAAGTTTCACGGTGGCGGAGCTGTTCGGGGGGATGGTGATATGCCAGTTGAAAGCCCCTTCTTCTTTTGTCCATTCGCTTTCAATATCGCCGTACGGTGATTTAAAGGAGGCTTTCGCGTGCGTCAATCCTTCCGGGAATTTCGGCTCCATCAGTAACTGTTTATAGGCGATGCTCTCGGGATGGTTTTTAATACCCGCTAGGTCTTCGTACATCCAGATTAGCAGGTCACCCAAGAGCATCACGTGGTTTCCCGAGTTCATGGCGGGATTGGCCGTGTCGCCGTTCCACAACTCCCAAATAGTGGTAGCCTCCTTTTCGATCATGTAACCCCAGCTGGGATAGGTGCGGTTGGTTGCGATTTGGTACGCTAGGTCCACATTTCCGTGTTCGGTAAGCCCCCTCATCAAATGTTGTATGCCCAGTACACCCGTGCTTACATGTCCACTGAAGTCCCCCAGCGTCTTCTCCACGATATTGTCGAAAACATCCGCTTCGCGTCCTTCAGGAACAAGGCCCAGCTGTAACGATAGAATATTAGCCGTGACGGTATTGTTGTCGTACCGTGCTGTTTCGAGGTCGAAAAATCGCTCGTTATATGCCTCTTTGATTCGCACGGCAAGTTCTTCATATCCCGCGATATCTTGCTCGTTACGGGTGATTGTCGCGAACTCTTTCATAAGTTCCAACAGGCTGTAATAAACGGTAGTGCTCAACACCGGCCCGGCAGTCTTGCGTGAAGGATCGGCAGAATGGATCAGCTCTTGTGATTCAGGCGGCATACACCAGTCGCCATACGTATCCTTCGTGAGAATGTAATCTTGCATCGATACCTCCTGCACTCGTTCGAGGTATTGCTTCATCGACGCGTAATGCTTGTGGATAGGCACTGTATCACCGAAGTTTTTCCAGAGCATTTTTGCTCCATAAAAGTATGCGGCCGGCCAAGTTACATCGTCGTTGTAAACGGTCCAATAGCGTGGTGACACCACCGAGATACTTCCTTCCGGACTTTGTGAATCCTCGATGTCCTGTAGCCATTTGCTGTACAATAGAGCATTATCAAACAGGAACGCTTCTCCGAAGCAGCCGGTGGTACGATCTCCCAGCCAGCCCTGTCGTTCGTCCCGCTGCGGACAGTCGGTCGGCATTCCCCGGTAATTCCCCCGAATGCCCCAGAAGGCATTTTTCACGAGTTGATTGATGGTTTCGTTCGACGTTTCGAATTGCCCGGTCGTCTCCATCCTGTCGTATATAACTTTCCCGGTAAAATGGGTTAGATCCGGCTGATAATCGAGCCCAGCGATCTCCACGAATCGGAAGCCATGGAACACGAACGAAGGCTCCCAGTCAAACGCTCCGTCCTTTGCTGGTGTGTAAATGTCGGTCACTTTTGCTCCCCGTAGGTTATCCATGTAAAGCGTTCCGTCGGGCTTAAGTGTCTCGGCAAACCGCATTGTAATGGGTTGCCCAGACTTGCCGCTGAGTCCGTTGATCGTGATCCATCCCACCATATTTTGCCCCATATCGAGAATATACTTCCCCTCCGGCATCTCCTTGATGGAAATGGGTGTTAACTCCTCCATCACGGTGATGTTGGGGTTAGGCTGGGCGGTTAAGCTTCCCTCCGGGGCGGTCATCAGATCCGCCTGTTTCCACGCGGTATCGTCGTAGTTCGGCTCGCTCCATCCCGGAAGTTCTTTCCTGGCATCGTACTCCTCCCCATCGAATTCGTTGTTGGCCACGATCGGGCCATTCGAGGTGACTTTCCACGATTCATCGCTCGCGATTGTTTCCGTCGTTCCGTCGGCATATTCGATCTCCAATTGCGCGAGCAAGCGAGGCAACCCGAACATCTGGGTTCTCGACGAGCGCATACCGAAATAGCGCCCGTTTCCTAATTTCACCCCCAATAGGTTCTCCTTTTTTTGGATCATCGAGGTGACATCGTAGACGTTATAATAGACTCTTTCGGGAAACCAGGAGACCGTGGGAGCCAGCACATCGTCCGACACCCGTTGCCCATTGATATATGCCTCATAGGCACCTTGTCCGGAGATGTAGAGGACTGCCCGCTGCACACGCTGCGAGCTTTCAAATGGTTTCCTCAAGTAACGTGCTGCCAGTCGGGTATTACCCTGGTCGGTTTCACCCGGGTTAGACATGGCATCCTCTCCGATCCACTGAGCCTTCCAGTCGCTTTCGTTCAGTAGGGCCATCGACCAGTGTCCCGTTTTGCTCCAGTTCGATTCCCCTTGATTGGTATTCACTTTTACTCTCCAGTAATAGACACCTCTGGATGCAAGAGTTGCTCCCTCGTAAGGGATCAATACCGATTCATCGCCGGATACCTCTCCCGAATCCCATACCAAGTTCGTTTCATTTTTCAGTTCCTTTTCAGATCGTGCGACCCGTATTCGATAAGATACCTGTTGGATATCTTGCATCTTCGAGGCCATTTGCCACGAGAACCGGGGAGTAGTTGTTTCTAGTCCCACCGGGTTTTCCTGCATCTCCACTTTCGGGGAGATCACTTCTACCGCGCTATGTTGGCAGCTCGTGAATGCCATGGTCAGCATTAAAGCGAGTGCAAGCATGCGCGTACTTATAAAATAAATGTGTTTCATACGATTAAAATTATTTTGTTTTATTTCCTAGGATTGATCAATTGCGGCAGCCATACCTTGAAGAAGGGAGCACCGCTATCACTGTTTCCGGCCGAGGCGTAATCACACAATTCGCTTTCTACCGGTTCGGTGCCACCTTCCTTGTACGATTCAGGGATAAAGCGTGCTGAAAAAGTCATCCAGAAACCATCATCTTCGCGATCCATGAGCGTTAAATCGATTGTCGCGTTATCATTCACCGCGGGGGTGAGAACCGCTTCCAATGCCGGGCCGTTCAGTCGCTCGTCCCTGGCCAAGACGATGGGACCCCGAGTTATTGCCACGAAAGAGGGTTGAGAGTGCATCGTATGTATTCTCCCCTCCATCTCGAACTCGATCTCAATTTTGTCCCCCTTCTTCCATTTTCGATCGATCGTGAAGTATTCGCCCGGTGTCGCGTTTGTTATGGTGGTGCCGCCCGCTCGCAGAGTAGATCCGCTGCACCACGCGGGAACACGTAGTGAGATCTCCATCTCCTCCTCTTTTCGAAGATCCAGCTCAATTTCGATAAGCCCTGTCCGCGGGTAATCTGTCTTCTGATGCAGGGTGACCTCTCTTCCCGCCGGCGTTTCCAGCGTGTAAGACCCCTCCATGTAGAAGTTGACGAACAGTCCCTTTGGAGAACTCATCGTCACGGTCGCGGGCATCGTGAACAACCCTCTTGGACCGCTCGCGTTGCAACAATTCAAGCCCATGCCACACTGTTCGGAACCTTCCAGGCGTTGGCCATGCAACGGCGTGTATTTTGCCCAATCCGCCCCGTCCGGCCGCATCGACCCCAAGAGCGCGTTATAGAACGTCCGTTCGATTTCATCGGCGTACTTCGCCTCGCCGGTCAACCGCAACATCTGCTGGTTGAACTTGAGCCACGTCACGGTCACGCACGTTTCTTGGTAGTGAGCGATTGGTGCTGTCTGTAGCTCCTTCCCTGAAAACCACGCTTCCATGGCCGAGCCCGATCCCGCGATATTTATCTCGGTATCCTGGATGCTCTGCCACGTTTGCTCCGCGGCCTCCCGGTAACTCTCGTTGCCTGTTAACCGGTACAATTCCAACAACCCTTCGTAGCAAGACATCATCTCGTAGGCTTTTTGTCCCTGATCCCAACCGTACCAGTTAGGGCTGTCCGGTTTCGGGAAGCGTTGCCCCACCGGTGTGCTCGCCTTCGAGATCAGTTGTGGCCCGTCCGCCGTCTCCCACTGCCGTACGATCTCTTCCGCGAAATCAAGGTATTTCCTGTTGCCCGTCCGTGCATAGAGTTGACACATTGGCTCCAATACCGAAGAGGCTGCCATCCCGCGGTGATTCCCCATCTTCACGATGGACGCGTTCTTCTCCTCCAACTCCCCGATCAGGAAATCGGCCTGCTTTTTTGCCGCGTCCAGCACCTTCTGGTCGTTGCTCATATCGTAATAGGCGATCAGCCCAAGCAGGCAATATTTCCTTCCCCAGATATCCCACGCTTGCAGCCGTCTTTCCGGGGCATAGTTGCCGATATACCCTTCCGGTGTTTGTGTCTCCATCAATGCGTAGACCGCGTGCTTCAGTTTCTCTTCAAGTTCCGGGGTGGGGTTGTACCGGTAAGCGAGTACCGCCGACGTGAACCATTTCCCCCAGAACTCCCCTTGCCAGCAATGGTGTTCGTCCTTGGTTGTGAACGGTTCCACCAACCGCTGTACATCCTGCGCGAGGATTCGGTTTCGGTACGATGCATCGAACTTTTCCCCCGCGAACCCTTGGATGTTTACCGAGGTAGCCGGCGTCAGTTGATCGGATATTTTGGGTTCAGCAATATCTTGCGCACGTGTAAAACGAAACGACCCTGTTTGTGAGAAAGTAGGCAAAGCTACTATTGCCAAAATAATTAACAGTCGAATTTTACGTATCATGATTTTTTTAATTATAAATGTCTTCGGACTTCATCCATTGAATGCATCGGTTAAACCATTCGTTTCATTGTCGTGGTGTATTCTTTTTTCGGAACGAGTAAGTTCCACTTTGTACTATCTCGTAATCTTCTTCGCCGGGAAGGTATACTTTTGCTTGGCAGTTGAAAGGCACCGACAGATCCATGATGAAGTGACCCTCTTCTACTCTCCAATCCACAGAGATTGTACCGGACACTGTTTCGTGTGAGGCACTCACGTATGTAAGGTCACCCACCACTTGCGGCGCGATAGTCACCGTTTGATAACTGTTGGCGTGCCCGTCATTGGTGATCGATTCAATATTGATCGATTCGTGCTCCATTCGTATGCCCGCGAGTGATTTATAGAACCACTCTAGTATCTGTCCCATCATGAAGTGGTTCCAAGAGGCACCTGCTCTTGGATCCCACAGCTCGGTAAGGGTGGTAGCCCCAAACTGCAATTGAAAACCGTATCCCGGCACCTCCCTGTGGTTATGCATTTTGTACATCACCTCGTTGAGGCCGTTATCGGCCAACGTTTGGAACAAGTACCGATTGCCCACATCGCCCGTCGACAAGCGGTACCCTTTTTCCTCGATTTCTTTCACGAGGTTTTCCAGAACAGCCTCTTTGTGCTCCGGCTCCACGATACCAGCGAAGAGCGGCATCGCGTTGGATGCTTGACTGCCCGTTCCATATTGTTGCGTTTGTTCATTGAAAAACTCCTTGTTAAAAGCGGCCTTCACCTCTTCTTTGAGTGCCGCGTATCGGGCGTGGTCTTCTTTGTTTCCTGTCATCTCCGCCGCTTGTACCAAGTAGTCCACTACCATAAAGTAATGCGTGGACGCGGAGAGTGGAACCGGTGTGTTATGCGACACGCCATAAGGTTGGTCTTCCCGGTAATCGCACCAGTCGCCCAACCCATGCGATACGATATGGTTGGTTGCTGTTGAGGAGAGGTAGTCCACGTATCCTTTCATCACGTCGTAATATTCAACTATCAACGAGTTGTCGCCGTAAAATTGATAATACATAAAAGGAAGGATTACCGAGGTGCTTCCCCATTCGGGTGAATCCCGGAATCCCCCTTCGAAGACGACGTACTCCGGCGCGATATCAGGCACCAGCCCGTTAGGGAGTTGCGCGTCACGAATGTCCTGCATAATTTTAGGAGCGAAGGTGGTGAGGTCGAAATTATAAAACAACCCCGGCCCGTTGAGGTGTACCTGTTCCAGCCAGCCTAGTTTCTCCCGGTGGGGGCAGTCTGTGAATACCGCGTGCATGTTGCTTTTTATCGCGTTGATGATGAGTCGGTACGCGTCATTAAACAGCTCGTTGGAACTGTTGAAATGGCCCGTTCGAGCGGAGGAATTGTAGACAAAACAAGACTCTATCTCCTTTATTATCGGGATATCCCGCGGATCGTCCACCTTGGATACAGGAATCGTTTCATCTCCGCCAGGAGAACTACCTGATAGAAGGTCTCCCACTATTTCGGGTTTCGCGCCATCCACTTGAATGTAGCGGTATCCGTAGTAGCTAAACCGTGGGTGCCAGACCTCCTCCTCTCCTCCCTTCAGGATATATTCGTAATAGTAGGGTGAACCCGATTGCGATTGGTTTACCGAGCCATCTTCATAGATATTCTCTCCCACCGTCAGTCGAATCACATCACCTTCCTTTCCATGTACTTTAATTTTGGGGAAACCGGATAAATTCTGCCCCATATCAAACACGTACGCGTCCCCTACTTTTCTTATCGATTGAGCCGTATAGGTTTCCACTACTTTAACGGGATCGGTTGTTTGAGGTTTCAGTTGGCCTTTAGGAGCCGTTTGTACCACCACCGGTTGCCATTTTGAATCATCAAAACCGGATGTGTCCCATCCTTCCTGTTCCAAGCGTGCGTCGTAATCTTCCCCACCGTACATATCGTTATATACTAATGGGCTCAAGGAGTACTTCCAGCTCTCATTCGAGTTGATTTCCTCGACGACCCCATCGTTATATGTGATTAACATTTTAAATAGCAGGGTGGGGGGACCAAAGCTCACTTGCATCTTGACGTACCGCCCTCCTTGTTGGTTAAAAAAACCATTCCCGAGCAGTACTCCAATCGCGTTGATCTTTTCCAGTTGGTCGGTTACGTCGTACGCGTTGTAGTAAATCGTTTTATCGTAGTCGCTCCACATCGGGTCAAACTGGGCATTCCCTAGTTTCTCGCCGTTCAGTGTCAGTTCGTAGTGTCCCAGCCCGCTGATGTAGATGATGGCGCTTTTTACTTTCTTGTTCACGGGAACCTCTTTCCTCAGGTAGATGCTTCGTTTAGAGAGTGGATGCGTCGCTTGCCATCGTTGCCCCGTCTCGGAATGAATTGAAACGCCATGGTATCCCCTGCCTTCCGGGATGTTTGAATCTTTTTTATCGATCGCCCCGATCCATTTGGCCGTGGTCGCTAGATCCGCCGGGGCAATTCTAAAAGTGCCGTATTCGCTCCAACGCGAGGCACGGTCGCTGCTGTCCCACACCTTGACCCTCCATCGGTACGCTTTCGCGGGAAGCAGTATTTCTTCCCCCGTGTATGATACCCCTTGGCTTTGTCCGGAGGGCACCTTACCGGTATCCCACACCTTGGTCTCTTTCCCTTCGACTTCCGTATAAACTTCGATGGCGTATGCCGACTGGAGGTCCCCTTGGTTCTTTTTTCCCGCTTGCACCTGCCATCCGAAACAAGGCGTTTCCGTTGCTACCAGCAGTGGGTTTTGCCGGTAGTCGCACGTGACTTTGGTAATAATCAGCCCGTTCGTTCTGTCAACACTGCACGCGGAATAACAGCAAGCCAGTAAAAGGGGCAAAATAACATTTCTCCCGTGTTTCATGTTTTTTTCGTTATTAATTCAGCACTACTCCTGTTTTCTATGGTGGCGGTATACCCTTCAGGCACCTGCAAGTCGTAGTGAATCGCGTTTCCTTCGCGCGTCCACTCCAGATTGACCCCCTCATCACCAATAGGTATAGAACCGTTACACTGTTCGAGATCGAGGTCGGTGAAACGCACCGTGATGGTATTATTCACGCGGTCGATCTCTTTTATTCCCAATACGTCCCGGTATAGCACGTATGCTATAAAAGAAGCAAAACCGTGATTGCAGCTCGCGTGGCTTTGCATATTTTCCCACAGTGTACCCGTTAAATCGGCCATCGAGTAGAAATAATCCTGAATTTCTGATATCAATTGGCCTTGAAGATTATAACGCGATAAGATGTCCATCCGCAAGTAGTTTCCGATAAAAGCGTTCGCACGGAATACATTGGGATAGGTCAGCTGGTCGTCGCGGTTGGGGCCAAAGTCGTTTGCAATTTTCTTCCATAACTCCGGATGGGACTCGGGA
>JAAYTC010000302.1 GCA_012518155.1 Bacteroidales bacterium
CAATCAACTCGATAGTGTAGTTTGTTTCATGAAGATTGTGTTAACAAGAGAGGTCTGCGAAGTGATTCGCGGACTTTTCGCTTTTTAGAAGTCTCCAAACATCGTTTACGGATTCTAAAACTTGAGAATGGAACATGTTTCCCGGTTGTGCTAGAACAATGATGTGGCACAAAGCGTTTTAAGGAAAACTAAATATACACGCTATGAAGAAAATAATCGGAATTATCCTTATCGTGGCAGCCCTCGTGCTAGGCTACCTCGGAATTACCGGCCTCAATGAAAGTAGTACCTCGGTTGAACTTTTGGGAATGGAGATCACGGCTCAAGACGGACAGGAAAAAGAAAAGGCCTACATAAAACTGGGGCTAGGAGTCGTGGCACTGGTCGCGGGGGCATACCTCGTGGGACAAAAGGAAAAACGCACCTCATAACGGGTCATCTCATTTCCTCAAAATGGGGCTATTCCTTTTTTATCTACCGTTCTTTTTTCATACATTTGCACATTATAAGATGCACCTTAACAGTGTTCAGGAAAGTTTAACACGCTACTTTGATTCCACTGCATTCACGATGCATGGGGTCTCTTACCGGTGCATTATCGTTGCCTCATACCGCCTTTAAACATTTCAATGGCATCGGCAAAAAGAGGAAGAGAACAAACAGTATGGCAAAAAGAAAAAGAAGAAGTCCCTCCGCTCCGAAACAAAAGAGCTCGGCATTTTTCACGTTTTTAAAAAATGAACGCTTTCATTTTATCTTGGGAGTGATCGTGGCTTTCATCGGCATTTTCATGCTGCTGGCTATTGTCTCCTTTCTTTTCACCGGTGCCGCCGATCAAAGCAGCGTACTCAACCGGTCATACTGGGAACTGATACGTTCTGAAACGCCGGAGATCCAAAACTGGACAGGTGCGGGCGGTGCCTATATTGCTGAAAGGCTGGTGAACGAAGGCTTCGGGATCGCCTCAGTTTTTATCCCTTTATTTCTTATATACCTCGGATTGAGGATTATGCGCGTTTCGAAGTTTTCTTTCCTTAAAGCGCTATTTATCGTGGCATTCGGACTGATTGCCGTCTCGATTACGAGTGCTTTCATATTGGATAAAATATTCGTTCACACGCATGTGAAATGGGGAGGCACTCATGGAATTCAAATCGAACATCTTTTAAAAAGCAGCATCGGTTCACCTGGTATCGTCCTGCTCATTCTGCTTTTTATCGTGATAATCGCGGTAATTTTCCGTAAAAGTTCGATGCATCGAATCCAAAAAACATTGGTCAATACCGCGCCTTCTTTCGTAACTGGCAACGAACCGGACCGATCCGACATGGATATGGACAACAATTCACGCGTTGCTCAACGAGAGAAAAAAAGCGGTGGGCTTACACGCGTAATTGGCTCTTTTAAAAGAAAATTTTTTGATGAGGAGAGTAATAACGATGGTCAGGAACAGACAACAGAACCGAAAACCGCAACTGCACCCGGCCAAACATCGAACCAACCCGCTACTTCGTCCGCGCCTTCTACTGGAACCCACGGCACTCCGCAAGCCAGCCCCTCATCTTCAATCACTCAAAAGAGTGAAGATGACTTCGAGGTGATCGTCCCGAAGGACGATGAAACCGCTTTTCCATTGCACCAAGAGGAACAAGCAAATGCCCCTGCTTTGCCCCATGACATGGAGGAGTATGATCCCAGGAAAGATCTTTCCACGTTTCGACAACCTACCACATCCCTGTTGAAAATTTATAACACCGGCGATAAAGCGGTGGATATGGAGGAGCAGAACGAAAATAAGAATAAAATTATTCACACGCTGCGAAACTACGGGATAGAGATCACCTCCATCAAAGCCACGGTAGGCCCCACCATCACGCTATACGAAATTGTGCCACAAGCGGGAGTTCGTATCTCCAAGATTCGCAACCTGGAAGATGACATTGCATTGAGCCTTTCCGCCTTAGGAATCCGGATTATCGCTCCCATGCCGGGGAAAGGAACCGTTGGAATTGAAGTCCCCAACAAGGAGCCTCAAATCGTGTCGATGCATTCGGTGATAACCTCCAAGCGTTTTCAAGAATCTACTTTCGAACTTCCGGTAGCACTGGGTAAGACTATCACCAACGAGGTATTCATTTTCGACCTTACCAAGATGCCTCACCTCCTCGTGGCAGGAGCAACGGGACAGGGTAAGTCGGTAGGACTCAATGCCATCATCACCTCGTTGCTCTACAAAAAACACCCTGCGGAGATGAAGCTGGTGCTGATCGATCCGAAAATGGTGGAATTCAATATCTACTCCGCTATCGAGAAGCACTACTTGGCCAAACTGCCCGACGAGGAAAAGGCGATCATCACCGACGTAAGCAAGGTAACCCAGACGCTAAATTCGCTCACGAAAGAGATGGACGATCGGTATGAACTGCTGATGAAAGCCCACGTACGAACGATTAAAGAATATAACGAAAAGTTTATCCAGCGCCGGCTGAATCCTGACAAAGGACATAAATACATGCCTTATATCGTGGTGGTGATTGATGAGTTTGGCGACCTCATTATGACAGCCGGGAAAGAGATCGAGATGCCAATTGCCCGCATTGCCCAAAAAGCACGTGCCGTGGGAATGCACATGGTAATCGCTACTCAGCGGCCCACCACCAATATTATCACGGGTACCATCAAGGCTAACTTCCCCGCGCGTATGGCATTTCGGGTGACCTCACAGATCGACTCACGCACTATCCTAGATATGAGTGGAGCCAACCAATTAATTGGACGAGGAGACATGCTCTTCTCGCAAGGAAGCCATCTCATCCGTATCCAGTGTGCATTCGTCGATACGCCCGAGGTAGAACGTATCTCGCTCGACATCGGCAAGCAGAGGGGCTACGACAGCGCATTCCCCCTACCGGAAGTATTTAGCGATGCCGATGCCGTGCCCGGTGCCGTGGATCTGAATGACAGGGACGTTCTATTCGAAGAGGCGGCCCGACTGATCGTGGTACACCAACAAGGATCTACCTCTTTGATCCAACGCAAGTTTTCGATCGGATACAACCGCGCCGGAAGGCTTATGGACCAGCTAGAAGCCGCGGGAATAGTAGGTGCCGCACAAGGCAGTAAACCTCGAGAGGTGTTTATCGCGGATGAATATTCGCTAGAAAAACTTATCGACTCGCTCGATTGATCCACTTGCCTTTATCCGTGCACGGGTCAACGCAAAGCCGCGAAGCACCCTCCCCGCCCCTCACGTTAAACCTTGGG
>JAAYTC010000303.1 GCA_012518155.1 Bacteroidales bacterium
GAGTTCATGTGGAGCGACCAAGAACGGGCACGGGCCAAAGAGTATGGCACGCTGACCGATAACCTGCATACCGACCTGCACGAGTGCTTGGGCCATGGATCAGGGAAATTGCTCCCCGGGGTGAGTACCGACGCGCTACGTGCTTACGCTTCTCCGCTGGAAGAGACACGGGCCGACCTGTTCGCGCTCTATTACCTGGCCGACCCCAAGCTGGTGGAGCTGGGGCTTCTGCCCGACGAGGAGGCGTACAAAACGGAGTACTATCACTACATCATGAACGGTGCCATGACGCAGCTCACCCGTATACAACCGGGCAAAGATATCGAACAGGCGCATATGCGCAACCGGGCGCTTATCTCTAACTGGGTCATCGAGAAAGGAGAAGCCGACAACGTGGTGTCACTCCAGAAACAGGATAACAAAACCTACGTGGTAATCAACGATTACGATAAGCTGCGCTCGCTGTTCGGCGAGTTGCTCCGGGAGGTTCAACGCATCAAGTCGGAGGGCGATTACGAGGCCGGGAAGGCGCTAGTAGAAGCCTACGGGGTAAAGGTGAACGCGGAGCTGCATAACGAGGTGCTGGCACGTTACGAAGCTTTAGATATCGCTCCCTACAAAGGGTTCGTGAATCCGGTTTACAAGCTGGTAACCGATAATAACGGCAAGGTAACGGATGTAACCGTTTCCTACAACGAGAACTACGTGGATCAGCAAATGCGCTACTCACGCCAATACTCGGCATTGCCGCTCAAAAACTGATGAGCAGCCATACATAATAGAAACGAGGGTATGTCACGGGGTGATTCACCCTCGTTTTTTTATAACTCCAAACAGATGACATACAACGAAACACTCGAGTATCTATATAATCAAATGCCCGAGTACCAACGGATTGGCGACAAAGCATACAAGGAGGGGCTGGAGAACAGTCTCGCGCTCGACGAGATTTTCCATCGCCCCCACCACCGCTATAAAACCATCCACGTGGGCGGCACCAACGGGAAAGGGTCGGTCTCCCATCTTCTGGCGGCTATCCTCCAGGAGGCGGGTTATCGGGTGGGATTATACACCTCGCCCCACCTCATCGATTTCAGGGAACGGATCAAGGTGAACGGTGCCATGGTTCCCAAGCAATATGTCGTTGAGTTCGTGGAGCGGTACAAAGATCAATTTGAACCGGTAATGCCCTCTTTCTTCGAATTGACGATGGAGATGGCATTCCTCTACTTCGCGGAACAAGAGGTGGATGTAGCCATCGTGGAGGTGGGCCTGGGGGGACGGTTAGACAGCACCAACATCATCGATCCCGACCTCAGTATCATCACCAATATCGGGCTCGACCATATGAAGATACTGGGCGATACGCTGCCGAAGATCGCTGCCGAAAAAGCGGGAATCATCAAGCCCCATACCCCGGTGGTGGTCGGCGAGATGGGAAGTACCGACGTCGCGCAGGTCTTCATCGATAAAGCTGCATCGGAGGGAGCACCCCTCGTGTTTGCCCAACTCTACATGAACAATTTCGCGGCAGAACGCGAAGGGCAGGGTTGGCTGTTTCATGCCGACGGGTACCCGGCTGTGGTGGGTCAATTGGGCGGGTTGGCGCAAGATAAGAACGCGCGCACGGTACTGACGGCGGTTGAGATTCTTCGAGAAGTGGATTATACCATCTCCACGGAGGCTGTCTATAGAGGATTCGCGCACGTGGTGGACACCACGGGATTGATGGGCCGATGGCAGCAACTGGCAACCTCACCCCGGATCATCTGCGATATCGCGCACAACGCCCACGGCATACAGTACGTGGTAGATCAATTGCAGTCGGAACGTTACAGACGACTCCATATCGTGTTCGGGATGGCCAATGACAAAGACGCGGAGAGCGTGCTCTCGCTCCTCCCGAAGAATGCCGTTTACTATTTCACCCGGGCGTCGATTGAGCGGGTATTGGACGAGAAAGAGCTCGCAAATAAAGCAGCCGCGTATGGTTTAAATGGTCTCACCTATCCCACGGTCCCCAAGGCAGTAGAGGCGGCACGAAAAACCGCCGACAAAGAGGAAGACCTCATCTTTATCGGCGGCAGTTCCTTTATCGTCGCGGACGCGTTGCCGCTGTTCGTGTGATTACCAGATCATCACAATCCTGAAATTGTAATTAACCGCGGCTTCATTGTCGCGCACTCCGTCGGAAGGCTCGATATAAAAAGTGACCCTATTGGTTAAATGACTAAATTCATATCCCACCGTTTCTGTAAAATCAACATGTTGGCCTTGGTCATTTTCCACCAGGTAGCTTTTGACATAGGGAAGCTGGACTTGAATTTCATTCACATTCTGCGTACCAAGGTAAACATAACCTATCACCGCTCCATTTTCATAGATGAATTCGTCAATATATTCTAACTGTTTAACGGATTCCCATCGCCCATTAGCAGCACTCCAAGTCCATTGAGAGGCTTGCACGGCGAACTCTTCTATATTCCAGGCGGTCTCAACAATATCATCGCGGTCATCGCTACATGAACCTATAAAAAGAGCGACTCCCAAAAAGAGTACCCCGGTGAGCATTGTACTTAATAGTTTCTTTTTCATTGTCTTCGGTTTTGATCATCATTTTATCGTGCCGTGGGCGTACGTAACTTACGGACACCGCCATATATTAAACAACGATAAATATCAAAAAGTTTAACCCTAGGTCAAGTTCACAATTACCAGATTAAAACAACTCGGAAGTTATATACCTGCGGCGCACCCTCATCGTAAGCCAATTGGGAATCTTTTATAAAAAATGCTACCGTACTGGGATTCCCCAGCTGGTAATCCACGCTAATAGTCTCCGTGAAATAGATAGGATTACCATTTTCATCGTCGCCCGCGTCGTAAGTTTCTATGTAGGGAAGAAGTTTCTGCACTTCGTTCACTCCCTGTTTTCCAATAAAAACGTATGCAAGCTGGGCCCCATACTCGTAAATAAATTCATCCAGTTCCGGGAGATCATAGATGACTTCCCATCGAAGTGCTTGATTGTTCCATTCCCAATCATTTGCATCGACCGGGATGTTCAC
>JAAYTC010000304.1 GCA_012518155.1 Bacteroidales bacterium
ACTGGGTAGAACCGACTTGGGGAATGCAGATGCAGTGGGGGGCGTTTCTCGGGAGTTTTACCAGAGAATTAGAAAATATTACGAGAACGATGAGGTGTGGACACGGGAGCCTTCTCAGATTTCTGGAAATAGTGATGTGATGTGGGGATTCGAACCAAGTATCGCGAAAAAAGTATATATCCAAATGCTGGAAGAATACAATATCCCCGTGATAATGAAAGATAGGCTAATCCTCAGCCCACAAGGGGTCGACAAAAGAGACAACCGGATAACCGCCATAAAAACAGAACAGGGGAACGTGTATCAAGGGAAGTTTTTTATCGATGCTACCTACGAGGGCGACCTGCTTGCCATGGCAGGGGTTTCGTACCACGTGGGACGCGAAGCTAACTCGGTCTACGATGAAACGCTCAACGGCGTACAGAAGGTACGCACGCATAACCATATCTTCCCCGGTTTCGTGGATCCTTATATCGTGCCCGGGAATAAAAACAGCGGTATCCTACCGGGCGTTCACGGAGAGAACCCAGGGATTGAATTCGAAGGAGATCACCGCGTGCAAGCTTACTGCTTTAGAATGTGCCTGACCGACATCGAGGAAAACAGGGTGCCTTTCGCGCAACCGGAAGGATATGATGAACTGGAGTATGAGTTGCTTTTCAGGAATTTTGAGGCGGGAGAAAATCGAATCCCATGGCTACCGGGTATGATGCCTAACCGAAAAACAGACACCAACAACCGATGGGGTTTTTCAACCAATAAAATCGGCATTAATTACAAGTATCCCGACGGGAACTACGCCACGAGAGAGTCGATCATCAAGGAGCAGGAGCATTACCAAAAGGGACTCATGTGGACACTCGCTAATCACCCGAGGGTGCCTTCCAGCATCCGAGACGAGGTGAGTAAATGGGGATTGGCGGCAGACGAATTCACCGAAAATGGCAATTGGCCAACGCAAATCTACGTGCGAGAGGCTAGAAGGATGATCGGGGATCATGTGCTAACCGAACACGATTGCCGCAGGATGAGGATTGCTAACGACTCAATCGGGCTAGGGTCTTACCAAATGGATTCGCATAACGTGCAGCGATATATCACCGAAATGGGGTGCGTACAAAACGAGGGGAATATAGAAGTATCGCCCCGAGGGCCGTACACCATCTCCTATAAATCGATTATACCCAAAGAGAGGGAGTGCGACAACCTCTTGGTCACGTGCGCGGTTTCTTCTTCTCATATCGCGTTCGGATCGGTACGCATGGAGCCGGTATTCATGATAACCGGACAGTCCGCTGCCACCGCTGCATCCATCGCAATGGATCAAAACACGGGAGTAAACGGCGTTGAATACGCTACATTACGCGAACGGTTGTTGGCGGATGGACAGCGAGTGGACGTGGATACCGATAAGTACCCGCCCTTCCCAGCCGATAAGGATCATCCAACCGAACGAAGAATTCACGACACAGAACCGAAATTGGATACTGCATGCATCGTGAAGCCTACTTGATTTTTCACACCTCGGGTCATGGCGAATCGTCGGAAACCTGTTCACTATAAAAACGCATTTGTAGTTGGATAATGGAAACCTTGATTGATCATAAACTCGGGGGAACGAGTTTGCAAGGGTTCCTTAAGTAAAAAGAGAGTTTTTAAGAAAAAAATAGATAACTTTGCCTGACTAGTCAACAGGTTAAATAAAATAAATCAATATGAGCTATTCAAGAAGACAATTTCTAAAGACAGCCGGGATCGTAACGATTGGTTCAATGGCTACTAAGAACAGTGTTTGGGGAGCCCAATCACCTCGGATGTTTAACA
>JAAYTC010000305.1 GCA_012518155.1 Bacteroidales bacterium
CCGCCAATTCAGATTATCATTACGCGAGAATGCCTGTAAAAGTGCGGCCGTTGGGTTTATCACCGGATTCGATCTATTTCATTCCGCTGAAAATTAAAAGTGTATCGCGTTACGATGTAAACGAAGACAAAAGTGATGTACTCTTCCGAGTTACAATCGAAAACGATTATGCCGAACAATTAGTCCCTACCTATTACGTGAAAAGCGGTACGATGACAAATCCGGTCACCGTGTTGAGTGGTACAAAATTAGTGCAGCCTCTCGATAGCAATAAGGTGAGGATGTTTATTGGCAATGAAATCTATGGAACTTTAACCACGGAGGCCGATATTGAAAGATTGTCCGTTGTGGTTCAGGTAAACGAAGACAATTCGCTCACGGTTACTCCTTATGGTTCCATGGAAGTAGAAATGCTTGATAAAGTAAATGGCTACAACCGCTATATTCCCGATCTTGTACAGGGAACTAGCAAACAGCGAGTATTCTACTTAAATTACCGTTTTCGCCTCATGCAAAGTAACGGAACCTTTACTGCATGGAGAGAAGTTGAGGAAAGGCTGATACGGGTAGAAGATAACTGACATATTTAGAACTGATAAAAACTAAAAAACATGAATAGATTTTTATATCAAGCTTCATTTATTTTCGCCGGTTTAATGATACTCGCAGCTTGTGCGGACGGACCGGAAAGGGATGTAGAATATACAATTTATACCACCCAATCTTCGATAGAGTTATTGGAAGGTGAAGAGCTTCAAATTACAGCGAGCCCCACTACTCAAACATTTACATGGGAAACTACCGACGCCGCTGTGGCCACGGTCAGTTCTACAGGATTAGTTCAAGCAATCAGTGATGGTGCTTGCTTCATCAATATTACAAGTAACGAAGGATTAACAAGGTCGATACCTGTAGATGTAATTAAATTGCTGCTACTGGAAGGTATCGACGTATTCTATAAAGCAAACCTTGCGTCCGTTAGTTCTATCTCTCTATCAATGGGTCAGACCGTGGAATTAGGCACAGCCGCAATACCAACGAACTACAATGAAAGGGTCTCTTTCAACATTGTTTGGGAATCGTCCGACGAAGACATTGTGACCATTGATGAAGAAGGATTAGTAAGGTCAGTTAACACCGGAAACGCGGAAATTATCGCCAGCGTGAAAGAAAAACCATCTGTAACGAAGGTTATTCCCGTTGAAATTGTAGAGAGTACGGAGAACGGCGGTCTCTGAAATAAAATATCTCTACTATTTATTATATGAAAGAGAAGATGTTTGGAGAAATGACTCCAAACATCTTCTATTTAAGCTGCACGATTACTTTATCAGCGCGATGAACTCTTCGCGGGTTTTTTGCTGCTGAAAAACACCGGTAAAGTCGGAGGTGGTAGTGATGGAGTTTTGCTTTTCCACACCCCGCATCTGCATACACATGTGTTGGGCTTCAATGACCACCATCACACCCATCGGATTCAGTGTTTTCTGAATACACTCTTTTATTTGCGTGGTAAGACGCTCTTGTACCTGGAGCCTTTTCGCGAACGCGTCAACCACACGGGCAATCTTGCTCAAGCCGGTGATGTAGCCGTCTGGAATATAAGCCACGTGGGCTTTACCGAAAAAGGGTAACATGTGATGCTCGCATAGCGAGAAAAGATCAATATCTTTCACGATCACCATCTGCCGGTAATTCTCCTTGAAAAGGGCAGAGCGGAGCATCTCCTCCGGATCCTGCCAATATCCTTTGGTCAGGTTCTGCATCGCCTTGGCCACTCTTTCGGGCGTTTTCAACAACCCCTCCCGTTCCGGGTCTTCACCCAGAAGCGAGAGAATATCTCTTGTATGATCGGCAATAACCGATCGGTTTTTTTCTAACTCTTCGGTCGACATCAGTTCTGGATGCTGTTATGACGTTCGCTATCGTAGCCCGTCTGGTTAATTGGGATTTTCACTTCATCCACCACGACATACATCTCTTTGCCAAACGATGGAAACGTTTTCTGAAGTTCCTGCATTACTTCCTCCGCCTCATCCCGGGTGGCAAAATTACCTACACGGAGTCGCCAGAAAGGCGATTCAAAAAGCACCACGGTTTCATGATCTGGAAACGAAGCGTTAATTTGCTGTTGCTTCCGGTGGGCTTCGTCCTTAGAAGTGCGTTGGTTATTTCCCGAGAAAGCTTGCACCTTGAAACCCCTCATACGGTAAAATTGCGACGCTCCATCTGCCGACGTGTATACCGTTCGTGGTGGAGCCATGGGCCGGCCAAGTATATGTTTGATGCTTTCGTCTTCGTAAACAGTTACTCGTCCCCCGCCTGAAGAAGAGTTCAACTCTTTCAGGATATCGTTCCTTTGTGCCGATTGCGCGTAACCGCTCCCTGCCGACACCACGAACAACAGTAGAAAAATCGAGTATTGAATAAGAGATTTCATATTTTATTATTTTAATCAAAGCCAGCTGCCGAAACCGGGAACATTAGCAGTGTGCAACCGCAAAATTGGCATGTTAGCACAGGTTCCCGTGACATTAGCAGCGTGCAGCCGCGTACCAATTGGCTGTTAAGCGCGAAGGTACAGAAACACCGTGGATCCTGAACCGAACCCACGGTGAAAATCTGTTAATCGCCCTAAAATGCCTCGATAATGGGCATGAACTTATCCACTCCCAGCGAAGCACCTCCTATGAGACCGCCATCCACGTCAGGATTCGAGAAAAGTTCCTTCGCGTTGCCCGCGTTCGCGCTTCCCCCGTAAAGGATAGAGGTATTATTCGCGATGTCTTGCCCATATTTCTCCGCAAGTGTCGCACGGATAAACGCGTGCATCTCTTGCGCCTGCGCCGGTGAAGCCGTTTTCCCCGTGCCGATGGCCCATACTGGTTCGTAGGCTAGCACTACCTTACTAAAATCGTCCGCTGAAAGATCGAAAAGCGACGCTTCAACCTGCGATTTAACTACATCGAAATGCTTTTCAGCTTCCCGCTCTTCAAGCACTTCGCCAATACAAAATATAGGGGTAAGGCCATTCGCCAGTGCCAGCTTCACTTTTTCTTTTAATGTCTCGGCTGTTTCACCGTAATACGCTCGGCGTTCGCTGTGCCCGAGTATCACGTATTGGGCACCGGTAGAGGCTACCATAGCCGCCGATACCTCGCCGGTGTAGGCACCCGATTCTTTATCGGCACAGTTCTGAGCGGCCACGCCAATTTTATTTAAATCAACAGCTTTGGCCACGCTTGCCAGGTGAATGAAAGGAGTTCCGATAATCACGTCGCAGTTGACTGTTTTTCCTTTCAACGCTTCGTTCAACTCTGTTGCCAACTCTAATCCTTCTTGCAGGTTTTTATTCATTTTCCAGTTACCTGCTACAATGTTTTTTCTCATATATATTTAATTAATTCAAGTAAATTCATCCATTTCTCATGCTTTTTTTCTTCTCCAACTCTCCCATCCTTTCAGAGATAGAAGCGGAACAACAAAAAGCAGCAACACGATACCCAACCGTCGTGTTTCGGCAGATTTCCTGTCTGCAGGGTTAATCAACAACAATTCATCGAGAGACGCACTCTCACGGTCCAACTGTGGTACCCCACGGCTGTCCCACTTGTTTATTACCGTTCCCTCCTTCAACAACATCAATCCCGGGTTAGCCCTTATCATCGTCTTAAGTACCCGTTCATCGGCATGCACGAACTGAAAGCCGGTATCATGCCGCTCTTCCCATTCGCCCGTTGCCGCGGGGGAAGTCGCGGTAACCAGGTAGAAAGGGTAGCCATTTTCTCGCGCGTAACGATGCACCCCGCGGAACCGATCGAGGTCGCGTTCACTCGCGTCTTCCAGCGAATGAGCAATCATTAAAAACAGGTACGAGGGCTCCGATAAAATCATATCGGTAATATTTCCCCCTGTAGTCCATTGCTCTTCCTCTTCGTCGTAGTAGAGCGTGCCAATGGCAAAATCTTCGATCTTCGGCTTCTCGCCCTCTTTCACCACTCTCGTGATCATATCCACGTACGTCCAGGTGGTATCGTTCCAGGGCCAATTCTCTTCGGTGAACTCCTGCTCCACGCCATCTTTACTATAAATAAACAGGGTCTCCAGCACATCAGCCTTCTCCGGGTCAACATACATCTGTTGAGAAATGTTGGCTCCTATATAGTAAGGCCGGAAATCCATCATCGGTAGCCGCAACACGTTATACAACGAAAAGAGTATACCAAAAACCACGGTAAACAACACCGCCGCGGGAGCCGTTTTTTTTGAAAAAAGCGGTCCAATTCGTCTCCATTGAAACAAAAGGAGTATCGTACCCGCCAATAATACCAAATTCTTGTAAAAAGTGGCCCAATTACTTATAATCAATGCATCCCCAAAGCAGCCACAGTCTTCCACCGGGTTGGTGATCGCGATCCACAACGTGAGGGGAGTAAAAAGAACCATGAATAAGCCCACGAGGCGGACCGTCCATTTCCTGTAGACTCCTAACAAGAGTGTTACCCCCAGTGAAAACTCCGCCACCACCATGAAAATCGCGGCCGGCAAGGCCAAGGGGAAAAGTTCCGTTAACTGGAGCTCGATCAGGTAATCTTCTATTTTATATGCAAAGCCAAGGGGGTCAATCGCTTTAACGAAGCCGGAGAACAGGAAAGTTGCTCCTACAACTACACGCGATAATTCGACTAAAAATTTCATTATCCTTGCTGTTCCACCCATAACTTTGTTCGATTTGTTGGAATATCAGCTAATCGTTGAATCCTCAAACTGCAACTTGATTAACCCGAAAATGGCATAGTTAATCATATCCTTGTAATTAGCATCCACCCCCTCCGATATAAGCGTCTGTCCCTCGAGTTCCTCGATCTCTTTGGTCCG
>JAAYTC010000306.1 GCA_012518155.1 Bacteroidales bacterium
GAGGCGCAGAAGAAGTTCCAGGAGCTCAACGAGGCAAACGAGGTGTTGAGCGACCCGGAGAAGCGTGCCAAGTATGATAAATATGGCAATAACTGGAAGCATGGCGAGGAGTACGAGAAAGCACGCCAACAATACGCGGGCCAGCAGCGCCAACAAGGGAGCGATCAGGAGGGGTACACGTTCTATACCGAAGGCGATTTTTCGGGGGACGACTTCTCCGACTTCTTTCACTCGATGTTTGGTGGTGGCTTTGGCGGAAGTGGCGGGGGTGCTCGTGGGAGTGCACGGTTCAAAGGCGGGGATTACCAGGCGGAACTGAGCCTGACCCTCCGCCAAGCCATGCTTACTCATCAGCAGACGTTGTCGGTGGATGGTAAAAACGTGCGCATTACCGTCCCGGCAGGGATTGCCGACGGGCAGAAAATAAAACTGGCGGGATATGGTCAACCGGGAGTGAACGGCGGACCGAATGGCGATCTGTACATCACCTTCCGGATCGAAGAGGATCCTACCTTCAAACGGTTGGGAAACGACCTGTATACCGACACTAACATCGACCTCTATACCGCGGTGTTAGGGGGAGAGACTACCGTGAACACGCTGGATGGACAGGTGAAAATGACCATCAATCCGGGCACGCAGTCCAACGCGAAGCTGCGACTGAAAGGAAAAGGTTTTCCCGTCTATAAAAAAGAGGGAAGCTTTGGTAACCTGTACGTGACAATCAAAGTGCAGCTGCCGGAGCGGTTATCACCCAAAGAGAAGGAGCTGTTTACCCAACTATCTAACATCAGCAAGCAATGAGTGGAAGCAGATTACTATATAGCGAGTGCCTGAGAATTTACAAGGTTAACGAGTCGTTCATCGAGTCGCTGCACGAGATCGGGCTAATCGAGGTGGTGGACCGGGACGATGACCGGTTTATCGAGTACGACGACCTCACGGAACTGGAGCAGTTTTTTCGCTGGCATTACGAAATGGATATCAACGCGGAAGGAATTGACGCGCTCCGGCACATGTTGCAACGAGTGCGTTCCTTACAATCGGAAATCGAACAACTACAAGAGGAACTTCGCTTTTATAAATCGCTGAATCCTTGAAGCGTACAACGCTAATGTTCCCTGGCTCCGACTTAAATCGCGGGGCCATTTTTCTGCATAAATAACATACATGAACAGTAGGAGAGTTGCAAACGATAACCGGGCCAAGAGAGATCGAAAAAAATACTAAAGAAATTTAATCGGCATTGCAGGTAAATGAAATAGATCTACATTTGCATCATTGTTGCATTTGAAGTATTGTTTCATGATAACGGTTGAAGAAATATTAAACGCGCACGATTTGCGAAATACCGGCTGCCGTAAGTTCATTTTAAGTGAGTTGCTGAAAAATGACGCGGCGTTGTCGGAAAACGAGTTGAAGGGGCCGTATCCCGACCTGTTCGACAGAGTGACGTTTTACCGCACCCTGAAGACATTGGAAGAGAAGGGGATCATCCACCGGATCGTGCTGAACGATAACTCGGTGAAGTATGCCCTTAACCGGCATCATCAAGAGTACGAGGAGATGCATTCTCACTTTCACTGCGAGAAGTGCGACGAGGTGTTGTGCTTGAGCGGGAAAACTAAATTCGAAGCGGAGCTTCCCAAAGATTTTATTAAACACGAGGTGTACGTGGTGATCGAAGGCTTTTGTGCCGACTGCGTACACCAATCGTGATTCCTTATCCCCATCTTATGAGATATTTAATCACAGTGCTGCTGTTCGCGGCGGGGGTGTCCTGCGCTTTCGCTACCCGTTATTCCATTCATGGGTTTATCCATGACATGGAGAACGATCGTTACTTGGCGGCGGCGACGGTATCGCTTATGCCGAACGAATTGCATGTGCAGGCAGATAACAAGGGGTATTTCTCGTTCGAAGAGCTTCCTCCGGGCAATTACATGTTGTCGGTCCGGTTTATCGGGTACGACGACCTGCATGTGCCGCTGCTCCTCTCGCGCGACACGTTGTTGCACCTTCACCTCACGCCCTCTCGTGTGCAGCTGCAGGCGGTGATAGTGAGCGCGAATAATAACGACGAACGGACAATCATTGCTCCTCTGCCGGTGGAAGAAATAGGACGGGGATACCTTTTGCGACATAACGCGGCTAACTTCGTGCAGTCGCTTTCGTCCTTGCCGGGTCTTGCTTCGATGGATATTGGTGCCGGATTCTCGAAGCCGGTGATACGGGGATTGGGGTTTAACCGCGTGGCGGTGGTCGACCGGGGTATCGTGCAGCAGAATCAGCAGTGGGGGGCAGATCACGGGCTGGAGATTGACCAGTACGACGTGGACAGGGCGAGGGTACACAAGGGGCCGATGTCGCTTTTCCATGGTTCTGACGCGATCGGGGGCGTGATCGAGGTGCTGCCGCCGTTTGTGCCTGATGAAGATATGTTCCGAGGGGAAGCCTCGCTGATCGCGAAAGGGAATAACAGCTTGTTCGGGGCATCGGTGATGGTGAGCCGGAAGAGGGGCGACTGGTTCACACGGGCGAGGGCCACGATACAGGATTACGGGGATTATCGCGTGCCGACGGACACGATCGAGTACCTCACTTGGAAGATGCCGGTGCACGGGCGAAGGATGAAGAATACAGCGGGCAGGGAGGCCAACTTGTCGTTTTCTGTTCATCGTGAGGGGGAGAACGGAAAGGGTACTTGGTTGCACCTCTCTAACGTGAACGCGAAGAATGGGTTCTTCCCCGGTTCGCACGGGATTCCGTCGCTGCCGAGGCTGGAGCCGGACGGTGCTACACGGAACATCGAGCATCCTTACGCGGCTTCCAATCACTTTAAAGTGGTGCTGAACCGGGAACGGCGCGTGGGGAGGGGACGATTGAAATACGATCTGGGTTATCAACAAAATCGACGAGAGGAGCGGTCGGAGTTTCACACGCATTACGGCAGCCAAACACCGCCCGCCGTGGATCCGGACTTGGAGCTACGGTTCGTGTTGAACACCTTGTCGGGAAATGTGCGGTATTCGGTGAACGAAGAGGAGCGTTGGTCGAAAGATATCGGGTTTTCCACGGAGTACCAACACAACCGGGTGGGTGGGTACTCGTTCTTGTTACCGGAATTCGACCGGTTCACCGCCGGGGCATTTTGGCTGAACCGGTTCACGGTGAACGATCGCCTTCAACTTACCGGGGGCGTCCGGTACGACGCGGGAAGGCTTCATGTGGAAGGATACCACGACGCGTTGCTGGCCGAATACCTGCTGCGTCAAGGGTACGATGAAGATGAAGCAAACCGGTATGCGCGGCGAGCACCCGACCTGCAACGAACATTCGGTGACTTCTCGGGATCGGTCGGTTTTCAATATACCCCCGCCCCTCGTCACTCCTTGAAAATGAACGCGGGAAAAAGCTTCCGTTACCCTTCGGCAAACGAATTGGCATCCAACGGGGTGCACCACGGGGCGTTTCGTCACGAACTGGGGAACACCGGGTTGCAACCGGAAAGTGGCTACCAGCTGGATATGGAGTATCGATACAACTCGGAACGGTGGCGGTTCACCCTGAGCCCGTTCCTGACCTATTTCTCCAATTACATCTTCCTGGAACTCACGGGTGAGTGGTCGGTGCTCCCTCACGCGGGGCAGATATATGCCTATCGCCAGTCGAAAGCGATGATCGCGGGGGGTGAGGTGTCGGCCGAGTACGAGATCGATCGCCACTGGAGAGTGTCAAGCAGTATGGAGTATGTATATAATCGGAACTTGGACGACCATTACCCGTAGCCCTTTTCGCCGCCCACGGTGATCGACACGGAGCTGGCGTATACAAACGGGGGCGGCAGCCGGGTCTCGTACTACGAGTTGCGGTTGGAGAACCGGTGGGTAATGGCGCAAGACCGCATTGCCCGCAACGAAGAGCGGACGCCGGGGACTAACCTGTGGAACGTGGCCGTGCATTTACATTGGCAGGTGGCCGGCCGGAGGGTGGTGACCGACCTGCGGGTGGATAACCTGTTCGATCGGGCGTTCTTGAATCACCTCAGCTTTTACCGGAAGCTGAACGCGCC
>JAAYTC010000307.1 GCA_012518155.1 Bacteroidales bacterium
ATGCTATCACTGATAAAGCTGTTGAGAGATACAAAGCAATAGAAAAGGAAGAGAAGCAGGATGAGTTTAAAAAGGGGTTACGTACTTGGACAAACCTGTATGCTTTCTTAGCACAGATTATGCCTTTTACTGATACCGAATTTGAGAAGTTTTATGCTTATGCCAAGCTATTGCAAACAAGATTGCCAAGAAGGAATCTCTCCGATGCTGTACATTTGGATGATGAGCTGGCTCTTGAATATTATCGCCTGCAAAAGATAAAAGAGGGTGCAATTGTTCTTGAAAAAGGTGAGGAGGGTGAATTGAGCGGAACTTCGGAAGCAGGACTTAAAAGGCCTAAAAAGGAAGAAGCGCACCTTTCAGAAATAATTGATGTGCTTAATGAGAGATTCGGAACCGAATTTGATGAAGCAGACCGACTTTTCTTTGATCAGATAGAAGCTGAGCTCATGGAGGATGAAACCCTGCAGAAACAGGCAAAAGTAAACAGATTAGACACTTTCAAATTTGCATTTGATGATAACTTCATTGATGTACTAATTAGCAGGGTAGAACAGAACAGCGAGATCGTAGATAAGATACTTACCAATAAAGCATTTGGCGATTGGGTGAAGGATTTTTATATGAAAAGAACATACTCAAGGCTAAATCAGTAACTCAAGTTTCCCACCCTTTAAATAAGCGTATTTAAGGGTTAAATGGGTATATAAAAAATAAATAAATTATCCGCGTTGAAATAACAAGTCTATCCCCTGCTCGTGATCATTACAAAATTAATACTCATCCGCCTTAGTGGTTTGAGCGTTTATGCCGAGATGAAAACCGGCCCGGTGTCAATGGACGATAACACGCTTTACCGCACATTAAACGATGCCCTGGGCATCAACCGGAAGAACGTCGAGCGTTACGCGAAGAGCTACCGCGAGCATGGAAAAGTGGAAGCACTTGGCAAGCGTGTTGTAAAGGATGAGGTATTAAAAAGTGATGTGGGTAATAAATCAATATTTGGGATAAAAACTTTCATACTAACGCAAATAGTTTAATATATTTAGTATATTTGCAGCATGACTGCAATAGGGCAAACAAAAATAAACTTATTGCTGCAGAAATTTTCACCTGGAGCATTGTACTTTGCCTCGTGGTTAAATCAAAATGGAATATCCTATTCCCTGCAGCGACATTACCGTAATTCACAATGGCTTACGGCTATAGACAATGGAGTGATGTACAGGACAGGTGAAGAACCGACCTTATTCAGCGCTTTGTCGTGCTACAATAGCCAGTTAGGGAAGAAATTCCATATAGGGGCTGTATCTGCTTTGGAAATGCGTGGACTGGCTCATTACGTTCCGTTTGGCCGGCAGACAATAGTAATATATTGCCCCCAGGGTGAATGGTTCCCAAAATGGTTTTCGGAATATGACTGGGGCGTTAATATCCTAAAGAAATACGCGGAATATAATGGGAAAGGAATATCAACAGTCAATGAAAACAATTTTGAGGTAGCGGTTTCCTTGCCTGAAAGGGCATTTCTGGAAAGTTTAGACCTTGCTCCCAAGCATTACAATCTTACCGATTTATACCAGATCATGGAAATGCTTAACGGTTTGAGGCCAAAATTACTGCAACAGCTATTAGAGGAAAACAGTTCGATAAAAGTGAAGCGGTTGTTCCTGTATATGGCAGAGAAAGCGGGGCACTCATGGTTTCATGATTTGAATTTGGACAGGATAGACCTGGGCAAAGGGAAACGTTCAAACGTTAAAAATGGCGTATATGATCCGAAATATCAGATAACCTTACCGAGAGATTTGGTAAATTATGAATAGAATGTACCGGCAACAGATTGAATTGCTCCTTAGAATTATCCCCACATTAGAGGACGTGGAGAGTTTTGCCATTCACGGCGGAACAGCAATTAACCTGTATATCCTCGATCTCCCTCGCTACTCCGTTGACGTTGACCTTACTTATATTCCAATAAAACCCAGAGAAGACTCGTTTACAGATATCCATAAAAATCTGGCTATCATCAAGGAAAAAGTCAAGACGATTGTCCCGGATATTACCATCATTGGAAAGCCGAATAAGATTTACTGCACACGCAGAGGGGTTATGGTGAAAATCGAAGTGAGCGGAACGAAACGTGGCCTGATTGATCCGGCAACGATAAGACCGCTATGCGATGCGGCACAAAATGAATTTGAGACGACAAACAAGGCAAAGATTGTTTCACTTTCACAACTCTATGGCGGTAAGATTGCTGCAGCTCTCGACCGCCAGCATCCCCGAGATCTGTTTGATGTGAAACTGATGTTCGATTTCATCAATTCAAATTTGAGCCTTCAGGACAAGGAATTTTTAATTGCTTTCGAGAGCGGAGAAGAATTGTCTCGATATAATGAATATCAGGAATATTTGCGTTTTCCATCTGTACAATGGAAAATGCAAAATATTAGCAAATTGAAAAGGATCAATCCGGCTAAATTAAGAAAGAGTATTGAAAAATTAGAAGATTTTTTACTGTAATAGTGTAAACGGCTTATCAGGCATTCAGTTTATTATATTTAGTATATATGTGGTATTAATGCAATGTAACTAATAAAAATAAACTCATGAAAAGACACTATCTCTTAAAGTATTTTCTCTCTCGATCTTTTTGATAGGCTCGATGATATGCAGTCTTTGTTCGTGACTGAACGCTTCATGTGGGCCACACATGCAGATTAATTTTGGATGTTTATGGTAAATTGTTTACCCATTGTTTAGCCAAACAAAAAAGCACTCACCGAATTGAATCGACAAGTGCTTTACTTTTAAAGTGATCCGAGCGGGATTCGAACCCACGACCCACAGCTTAGAAGGCTGTTGCTCTATCCAGCTGAGCTACCGGACCCTTTCTTTGTATAAGAGGTTGCAAAAATACACCAATTCCGAGAATAAAAAAAATTTATGTTATTCTAAGTTATGAGGTAACCGCCTCTACCCACTCGTCGGTCTTGTGGCAGTAATCGCATTCGGATTGTTCGCCGGCCGACATGTGGCGGGTATTCCCGCAGAAGGTACACGCGTAGAGGCCGTCGCCGGGTATCCGGTTGGTTTTCTTATTTAGCTGGTCGGGCCATATCGGTAGTCCTGGCTTCGGGTTGCCGTCGTACAGCAAAAGGCTTACCTCGCCATGGGTCTCCAGTACTCCGGCTTTTATCTGCCCCAAGTGATGAATCTGGCGAATCCTCAAGGTTGCCAAGAATTCGTCCATCGCCAGTGCGCTGTGCTCGATCGACTCTTCCGCTGCCCGTCCATCGCGAATGATATAAATGGGGCGCCCTTCGAGGACTTTTTCCATCTTCTCGGAACGGGTGATCAGCTTCATGATGATACCGTAAAAAAGAAGAGCTACCGTGAAGACGGTCACCGCTTTCAATACACCCACTTCGCGGTAGAGCATGGGGTCTCCGGCAGCGGAACCCAGCGAAATGATGATCAGCAACTCCAGTACCGAGAGCTGTTTCACGGCTCGTTTTCCCATCAATCGTAACGTGGCGAACACCAGCACGAACATGATGGCCGCTCGTAATGCCACTTCCGCTAAAAAGGCGAGGCTTTCATCGCCTAACAATACTTCATTCCATTCCATGTTTACTCGTTTTTAATGCTTATCGCGACGGTTTAATTCTCGCGTGACCGATTCCCGACAATGGCTTCAACCGGTTTGTCGATGCTTGATTTCACGATCGAAAGACCGTGTTATCGTTATAACGTACCGTGCTTGGATTAGTTGATTATCAATGATGTAATCGAAGCAAGTATTAACATAAAAATGAAGAAATATTCTTGATTCTCGGAACTATTTTCCGAATCAAAAAGTTCTATAAGGTAAGTATCACTCTTTAATTAAGTATGAGTATGGCAAAGTACTCCAAAAAAGCACAAGAGAAAATTGGCGAGGTGATGGGCGAATTCAAGAAAGGAAAGCTGAAATCATCTTCGGGCGATAAAGTGACGGACAGGGATCAGGCAGTCGCCATCGGGATATCGGAAGCCAAAGAGGCGGGATACAAGGTCCCGGATCAGAAGAAGAGCAAGAAATCTTCCTCCTCTAAATCCTCCTCTAAAAAATCATCTGAATAGAAGTTCATTATTCAACTCTTTCACGTGAGACTTCCAACCCTTCACACGTGAAACGTGGAATTAGAACAATCAACCGAGGTTCCTGTTGAAATTAAACAAACGTGTAATTCATTATTAATCACAGCACTAAAAAGAAGAAAGATGGAAAATCCAAAAAAGCAAGAACCACTATTTCCTACAAACGAGAAGGAGAAACACCCGGATCCGGGTAGTTCTTATTCTACCATACCGGGGAAAGGAAATGACTCCGCCGAGGTGTCGGAAATTAAAATCAAGGACAAGTGGAAAGAGAAAATGAGCGATGCGGACAAGACAGTATCGAAAGAAAAGCGGTCCCAAACGTCGGGCAGTCCGAAACAACAGGACCTGGCAGTGAACAAGAGCAGCGGGATAGGGAACCCGATGACGACGGACCAGGGGGTGAAGATCAACGACGATCATAACACGTTGAAGGCGGGTGAAAGAGGACCATCGCTCCTCGAGGATTTTATCATGCGGGAGAAAATCACCCATTTCGACCACGAACGGATACCCGAGCGAGTGGTGCACGCGCGTGGATCGGCCGCGCACGGTATCTTCGAGGTCACTCGCCCTATTCCCGAGTATACCAA
>JAAYTC010000039.1 GCA_012518155.1 Bacteroidales bacterium
ACCACCCTCAATCCCGGGATATGCGCGTAAAGTGCTTCCGGACTATCGGAGTGATGTTCGAGCGCGTTGATACCCCCCCCGTAAGGAAATCGTATCACCACGGGCATAGTAAATTTCCCCCGGGAACGGTGCTGCATGCGGGCCACGTTATTTATAATCTGGTTAAATGCCGGGAAAGTGAATCCTTCAAATTGCAGCTCCACGACGGGCCTTAATCCGCTCACCGCCATTCCCACGGCAGTACCCACGATTCCCGACTCGGCTAGGGGGGAATCGAACACCCGGCGTACACCATGCTTCTTTTGCAGCCCCTCGGTTACGCGGAACACCCCCCCCTCTACTCCCACGTCCTCACCGTAGACCACGACGCGTTCGTCTTCATTCAATTTAATATCCAGCGCGTTATTAATCGCCTTCACCATTGTCATCACGCTCATTGCCTACTCTCCTTCCAGTTTAAGAATTGTTCATACTCCGCTTTTTGGCGTCTCAACTCGTCCGGCATATCGCTGTACATGTACTTGAACACGTCCTCTAAGGGGTACGTTTTGTTCTTCTCAGCGCTTAAGAACTGCATATCAACCTCTTTTTTATATTCTTCGATAAGTTTCGTCTCGTCGATATCCCATAATCCATTCTTTTCCATGTACCGTTTCAACCGGATCAACGGGTCAGAAAGGCTCCACTCCACCTCTTCCTCCTTCTTCCTGTATTTGGTAGGGTCGTCGGATGTAGTGTGAGCACCCAGCCGGTAAGTGAAAGCCTCTATCAACAGCGGCCCTTTTCCCGATCGAGCATGTTCGGCCGCGGCTTGGTAAGCCAAGTACATCGCGAAAAAATCGTTCCCATCTACCTTAATACCGGGCATGCCGAATGCCACCGATTTCACCGCGAGGTTAATAGAGTTGGTTTGCGCGCTCACCGGCACCGAGATCGCGTATTGGTTATTCTGTATGGTAAAAACGACCGGTACTTGCCAAACACCGGCAAAGTTAAGGGCTTCGCTGAAGTCGCCTTCCGACGTACCACCATCACCTATAAACGTGAAAACCACCTCCTCTTTTTCCCGGCACTTCACCGAATAACCGATTCCAGAAGCATGTTGAAGTTGCGTCCCGATAGATATAGCGATAGGCAGTACGCGGGGAGCATTTTTAAATCCCCCTCCAAATTCGTTTCCCATGTAAAAAAGAAACATCTCTTCCATGGTGACTCCTTTTGCAAGCAGGGTACCCATTTCACGAAAAGCGGGCACTAGCCAATCCTCTTTTCCTATATTCATACCGGCAGCGATATGAATCGCCTCCTGCCCTAAATTGGGGGTATAGGTGAACATTCTTCCCTGTCGCTGGTACGATATAGCCATCTCATCGGCCACCCGTTCGTATAACATCTGCTTGTACGCGTCCTTAATTATCTCTTTGTCGAGCGAGGGCATCACCTCTTTATTCACTAAATCCCCTTCGCTATCGATCACGCGCAACATTTTATCTTCTAATGGATTAAAGTCACGAAAAATCGCAGGAAAATCATCATGCGTCATTTATCTGTTAATTTTAAAATGTTTTATTAAGCCCGATGAGCATAGTTGTGAATCCTGAACTATGCCATGGCGAAGCTTCTTTTTTACTGCAATATATAACAGTCCGGTAAATAAATAGTTTTTAAAATGTCAAAAGTAACTTTTCGTTCGGGTTAAAACTGTAACTTGAGTTACATCCTATTCAAAGTAACCAAAAAGAAATTGAAACGGCTTTTTATATTCCACCTCAAGCCGATCATCGTCGCTGTTCATCAACACTCCCTCTCCCGCGAGTCGCACGAACCGTCTTCCGGCTACGCTATCGTGCGGAAGCTGATAAACTGTCGATGCCAAGCCAATCGACGGGGCCGTGTTTTCTCTGAAAAGCAACACAAATAACCGATTTTCCCCTTGGCTAATAAAACCGGGAAAACCAAAACCATTGGGTTCATCACCTACAGGCGAAATCACCCCACGTTGCATTTCTCCTCGCACCTCTTTCCATGCCTCTACCAGTGGTACCACTTCAAACGCTTCCTCGGGTAAGCCTGTCGCTTCCATCCAAGCGAGCGGCTGTCCTATCATCGCGACCGCGAATTGATAATCAAACGGCACGTTCAAAGGCTTTAGTGGATCATCTGCTGGGTATTGATTGTCGTTTCGCCATTTGTTCAACCACTCAATCTGGAATCGTTGGATAGGGACATATCTAGCCAACATCCACGCGTTCCTTAACGTTAAATGTGGGTAGTAATTCCCCCAGTCGGTATATCGGTTCTCAAGAAATATATTCCCGAAATGATTGAAATAGAGGTATCCTCCCCGGTATCCGGCTGTGACATCCATGTTGAACTGTAAGTTACCATCGCTTTTTTCGATGGCTCCACCTAGCATTTGGGCTACCCTCGTTTCCGAGAGTTTGTTACCAATTTCAAGCCCGTCGATTTTAATCCACGAAATTCCATACCGTTGGTGTAGGCTAAGCAGTATCTCTTGATCGCGTTCCCACAGGGAATAATCATCTGATTTGGAAGGATTAAACCACAGTCCTAGGTTCATTCCCAATCGGCCGGCCTCATCCTTCACTTTACTCAACCCGTTGGGAAAGCGAGCAAGGTTAACCTCCCAATCCGCGGCATTCCAATCGTCCCATAACAAGCCGGCCTTTGCTGCCGAGTTACGGGATAAACCCTGCTGCCATCCATCATCGATTTGGTAATGAGTAACTCCCAATCTCGCGGCTACTCCTAACTCATTCAGTATAAACTGTTCATTTACTCGGCTATCTCGGTTTCGATCTCCCCACGTGTTCATCGTGAACGTGTTGTCGCGCTCCGGAAGATACCGATGAACCGCCAATTCGTGCTCCTTATAGGCTTTCAACGCCTCGTTTTCGTCCTCAGCACTCATCATCACGAAAATCGAATAAGCTTCTTGCCAAAGATCACCCTCCTTGTTTCTGTCAGCTTCATTCACGAGAGATAAAGAAGTTAACCCGGGAGAATGCACCTTCACACCCGTGAAATCGGTGCTAAAATCGAATCCCGCGTAATTCGATTGTGCTCGCTCGATGGGTGATTTCTTAGCAATCAGGTGAGTCTCCCCGGTGTTATTGTTTTTTGCCAAGAGAATCGAGCCCCGGAAATACTGTGATTTTCGATAAGGAATTGCATCACGGCGGTACACGGTATTGGTATGATGATCCGTGGCTTCCCGCATAGATATAATGGTGGTAGAATAATGCGGCATTGAAAACGGTAAAAAGTAATAGTGAGGATTCGATCCCGTCAAAAGATCGGGATCCTCGATAAGACCGGCACCCTCGGCACCGGAGGATTCGAACATCTCCGTGTCTCCTTTTATCAACAGTCCCCACTCGATACCGTGCACACCATCGTATTTTCGCAGCGTTCTTATTGTTTCATATTCACCGTAAATCGCGTGGAGGTTCAACTGAAAATACGCGGCAGTACGCTCCGTCTGTTCGTGTCGTGAAATTTCCCGGTACGTTTCACGCGGTTTCTCTTTCGCGGTTTGGTCGGGCTGTGCCGAGGGAAAAGTCTCCACCCTATCATTCGTCAATGAAGTAGAACTTACCAGAGTCAACAGACCATCCCGTAAGAGATAGTGCTGCTTACTCACGCCATCGTTTACCACAAGTGTATCGCTGCTAATCCAGGAGAAAGGAACCTCATGCGCGAGAAGGTTAAGGCATACTAATAAAATCGCAATAAATGAAACCGACAATCTTTTACTCATGATCTAAATGCTGATTATTCACAAATCTGCCCGTGAATATTATATTAAAAATTGATTGGCGGTGAAAATACAAAAAACATCTCAAACAATCCTCCTTTTTACTGCTATTTCTATCATTAATGGGCGGCGGTACCTCTTCAAATAGGCAGCCGGTACCTCTTGAAATAGGCGACTGGTACCTCA
>JAAYTC010000308.1 GCA_012518155.1 Bacteroidales bacterium
AATAATGGATCGTGGATGTTTTATAGATTACCCTCCTACTTCAAAAAACTTTATGGCGAAATGGGAATCATTGACCGTATTAAAGAATGGGAAATCAACGGGGTAATAGCTCAATGGGAGTATCAAGAGATTAAGTTTTTAGAGAAATTAAATATTCCTGTTTTTCTTCAAAACTACGAGGAAGACGCGGGTTGGTTTTCAAAGATAGCAGGCGATTACACGGAAGTGGGTACTATGGCTGCTAATTTTTTCGCCAAGAAGCGATTTGAAAATTTCGCTTATTACGGGAATAAAAATTTCCTATGGTCGAAAGGAAGAGCGGAAGGATATCGGCGACAAGTAGAAAAGCTGGGAGGCAACTACTATTATTTCGAATCGGAATACCTTACCAACAGCCAATGGAGCCAACATCACATTCAGCTAGATGAGTGGTTAATATCCCTGCCAAAACCAGTGGCCGTGTTCACGTGCGACGATTATTTCGCGCTACAAGTTGCCGAAATGTGCAAGATTAACGAGATTGATATTCCAAACGAGCTTTCTCTATTGGGCGTGGACAACGACGAGCTAATTTGCAACTTAACGTATCCTTCCATCTCATCTATCGTTACAGATGATGAAAACGTGGGGTACACAACCGGGAAGTTGTTGCACGAATCTATGTTAAAAAAAGATCCTACACCATTTAACATTATCAAGAAACCCATACGAATCGAAGCGAGGCAATCTACCGAAAAATATAATATAAAAAATGATTACATATCCCACGTCATCAGACATATCGAAGAGAATATCACTTCGGATTTATCCATCGACGATCTCACGACAATTGTTCCCCTGGGTAGAAGAAACATGGAAAAAAAATTTAAAGAGGAGATGGGGACTACCATTTACCAGTTTATCTTGGAGAAAAAGGTCGATTATTTTTCGGAGAAACTTATAACAACGGACAAAAGTATTTTGGATATCGCCATCGAGGCCGGCTTTAACGATGTAAGAAACGCGTACAGGGTGTTTAAAAGATTCACGGGCTACACCCCAATGAACTTTCGCAAGAAATATTCGGAATAGTTCATGGATTTGCAAAATGGTAATCCCGATTACTATATCAAAAAACATAGTCCAAAAATCACATTTCCATAGCCGAATAGAGACTTAAAGAGTAAATTTGCAATAAGTTTTATAAATCATATATTCCTTAACCTCATCATGAACGAAGGAAAGTTAGTATCATTTTTGGCCATTGACATTGGAGCGAGCAGTGGAAGAGCCATCTTGGGAACTGTACAAGGTGACCGTTTAGAGATGAAAGAGATAAACCGTTTCACTAACCCGATGGTTGAAGTGAATGGCCGCCTCTACTGGGATCTATTGCACCTTTACCAGCAAATTATTGAATCACTTCAGCAGGTGAAATTTCACAATTTGTCGATTTCTTCTGTTGGTATCGATACCTGGGGCGTGGATTTTGTCTGTTTTGGAAAAGATGGGGAGCCCCTCCGTGCTCCTTATTGCTATCGTAACACGAACACGTTCGGAGCACCGGAGCGTTTTTTCAATACAATACCTAAAGAGGAGGTGTATCGCCGCACGGGCATCCAAATCATGAACTTCAACACCCTGTTTCAACTTGACACGATGTTAAAGGAAGAGTCTTCGATTTACCCGGTGATCGACAAAATTCTTTTTACCCCAGACGCGTTGTCTTATTTGCTAACGGGGAAAATGGTCACAGAATACACCATAGCATCTACCTCGCAACTGATCGATCCTTATACCAAAACTTTCGACCCGGTACTGCTGGATGCAATTCAACTTACCGATCAGCATTTTGCGCCCTTGGTTTTTTCGGGCAATAAAATCGGAAATTTATCAACTTCCGCTCAACGATTAACAGGTCTGCAAGATATCGCGGTAATTGCCGTGGCAGGCCACGATACAGCTTCAGCCGTGTTAGCGGTCCCTGCAGAAAATGAACGATTCGCGTACTTAAGTTCAGGAACTTGGTCGCTGATGGGGATCGAATCAGAGAGTCCGGTGATTAATGACGAAACATTCGAACTCAACTTCACCAACGAAGGAGGAGCAGACGGTTCTACGCGATTGTTAAAAAACATCTGCGGAATGTGGTTAATCGAGCAATGTAAAAAAGAATGGGAGATGGAGCAGCCGATCACCTACGAGGAAATTGTAGAATCGGCCAACAGGGCAAAACCGTTCCAATGCTTTATCAATCCCGATTCTCCCTGCTTCGCGAGTCCCCGATCGATGATCGATGCGATACAAGAATACTGTATACAAACGGGGCAGTTTGTACCAAAAACCGTGGGTGAAATCGCACGATGTATATACGAAAGCCTGGCTCTTCGGTATAAACAGGTGCTACTTAATCTACAAAAATTGGCCGGCTATCCCATAGAAAAACTTCATATTATCGGAGGGGGATCTAAAAACAATATGTTGAACAGGTTCACAGCAAACGCGATAGGCATCCCCGTGATAGCGGGCCCGTCGGAAGCCACGGCCATAGGAAATATTTTACTACAAGCAAAAGCAGCTGGACTTGTAAAGGATAAAAAAATGATACGGAGCATCGTTCGTGCTTCAACCGATCTCGAAAGCTTTTTACCCGATCAAAAAGAGCAATGGAGCATTAGCTACCAAAAATACCTGGAAGTGTACAAAACTATATAAACGGTCGCGTTCCGAAAGTGATTAATTATTTTCCGAAACGTAACCAAAGAAACAAGCTAAAATGATGAACGAAGAAAAAAGAAAACACGCGTACGAAGAAGCTAAAGCTCAGTATGCATCGCTTGGTGTAAACGTTGACCAAGCAGTTGAAGCGTTAAATAACCTATCAATTTCGATCCATTGTTGGCAAGCCGATGATGTGTTGGGGTTCGAAAATCCCGATGGAGGACTCACGGGAGGTATTCAAACCACGGGCAACTTCCCCGGCAAGGCACGGACAATTAAAGAGTTGAGAAGTGATCTCGAGAAAGTATTGTCACTTATTCCCGGAACACACCGGATAAGCTTACACGCTACCTACGGTGATTTCGGTGGGGAGTTCGTGGATCGCGATCAAATTGAACCCAAGCATTTTCAAAGCTGGATTGATTGGGCAAAAGCGCACAACGTGAAGCTGGACTTTAATTCCACCTTTTTCTCCCATGAAAAATCGGAAAGCGGATACACGCTTTCGGACTTCAATCCCGAGACACGTGCTTTCTGGAAAGAGCACCTTCGCCGTTGCCGGCAAATCGCGGCAGAGATTGGCCGCCAGCAAGGCGATCCATGCATCCACAATATTTGGATACCGGACGGTGAAAAGGACAAAACGGTCTCCCGTTACAAACACCGAAAACTCTTGAAAGAGTCCTTGGATGAAGTATTGGCAGAAAAAATAAG
>JAAYTC010000309.1 GCA_012518155.1 Bacteroidales bacterium
AAGGAACGGTGGAAGAGAAGATCCAACAACTGCAGCGGTATAAAAAAGAGTTGACCGATACGGTGATCCGTCCCCGGTTGTCCTTGGAAGAGATGGAGGCTCTTTTGGAATAAACGGATAAAAAAAGGTGCGACCGCGAACGATCACACCTTTTATCAATTTACTCAAGTTTCGCATACAATACAACCATGGCTAAATCATAGGCAGACAATGTTTTATGACCCGTTGCAGGTTCGTACCTATTTCATCTAACGGGTCCCCATAAAACATTTATAGGCCTCATTTTTAGCTATAATTGTAATAATTGAAACGCGTGCATATTTAAAACCCGCGAATGGCTTTCACGCCCGGGAGCACTTTGCCTTCGATCATCTCCAGCAGCGCACCCCCTCCGGTTGAAACGTACGATACCTTGTCGGCATGCCCGAACTTGTTCACGCAAGCCACCGAGTCGCCCCCGCCCACGAGCGAGAAGGCTCCTTTTTGGGTAGCTTCCACGATCGCGTCGGATACCGCCTTCGAACCCACCGCGAAGTTATCGAATTCGAACACCCCTACCGGTCCGTTCCATAGAATGGTCTTTGAGTTCTTGATCACCTCCACGAACGCTTTTTCTGATTCAGGGCCGATGTCGAGTCCTTCCCATCCATCGGGAATCTCTTTCACCGAGGAGTAATCGGTCTTCGCGTCGTTGCTAAAGCTATCGGCCAGCTTCGCGTCGGTGGCAAGCACCAGGTTCACCCCTTTTTCTTTCGCCAGCTGCACGATTTCCCTCGCGAGGTCCATCTTATCGTCCTCCACGATGGAGTTACCGATTTTTCCCCCGTCCGCCTTGGCAAACGTGTAGGTCATCCCTCCCGCGAGAATCAGGTTATCCACCTTATCCAGCAGGTTCTTGATGATATCTAGTTTAGAAGAGACTTTGGACCCTCCCATGATAGCCGTGAAGGGACGTTGCGTATCTTTCATCACCTTTTCAACGGCCGTAATCTCGTTCTGCAGCAGGTAACCGAAGAGCTTGTTTTCCTCGTCGAAATGATCCGCGATCAACGCGGTAGAAGCGTGTGCTCTGTGAGCCGTCCCAAACGCGTCATTAACGTAAACGTCCGCGTAAGAAGCCAATTTCTTGGTGAACTCTTTCTGCGACTCTTTCACCGCTTTCTTGGCGTTGGCGATCTCCTCGTCAGAAGCATCCTCGCTCAACCCGCGCGGTTTTCCCTCCTCTTCGGCATAGAAACGCAGGTTCTCGAGCAGCAATGCTTCACCCGGGTTCAATGCAGCTGCCTTCGCTTCGGTCTCTTCCCCGATGCAATCCTCGGCAAACTGCACGTCCACGCCCAGTAACTCCGAAACACGAGGAAGAATGTGCTTAAGGGAAAATTTATCGGCCGGCCCCTTGGGTCTCCCCAAGTGCGATCCAATGATGAGGCTGCCCCCGTCCTTCAATATTTTCTTGAGGGTTGGCACGGCTGCACGGATGCGCGTATCGTCCGTGATCTGGAAATTTTCATTCAAAGGAACATTGAAATCCACGCGTACAAATGCCTTTTTACCGGCAAAGTCAAACGAGTCCATTGTTTGCATAGTTCAGTCTGTTTATATAATAATGATTCATTTATAGTTGCTTACACCTGTGCATGAACTCACGAAAGTTCAATGAACAGGCTTGCCGATCAAATGCCTGATCTGATCGCGAAGGTACTAAAAATATGGAATTTTTTCCGTAATAAAAAACGTAAAAGTGTGGAGGAAGGATTTAACTCCCCTTCATTACGATTTCGTACGATACCGGAATGGCTTTCTTGTACAATGCCAACACGCCACAATACTTGTTGAACGACAACTGGCATGCCCGCTCCAATTTGTCTTTCGGTAGGTTGTTGCCCTCAAACTCGTAAATAACCTTCATCGACGTGTATTGTTTTGGATGCTCCTCGGCCACCTCGGCGTCGATCCGGACATCAAACCCTTTCAGGTCGATTCGCATCTTCTCCGCCATCGACACGATATCCAACCCCGAACAGGTAGTCGCGGCCACTAACAGTAATTTCTTCGGCCCCGGCCCCGCCGTCTCGTATCCATCTTCTCCCGGCATATCCAAGGTGACGGTATGGCCGTCGATGTCGGTGTCAAAAATTTTGTTCTCTCTCCAAACGGTTTTAATTGAATGTGTTGCCATTTTGCTTCCTCCTTCTAATCAATAAACTGGGATGAGGTGTGTTATTCCATCGCCTCTCAAATTTTAAACAATCGAGCAGGGCTTTGGTTCGAGGATAACTTCTCATGACTATTCGCGTATACGGTTAAAATTGAGATTTTCTACATGTCTTTGCGGATC
>JAAYTC010000040.1 GCA_012518155.1 Bacteroidales bacterium
AGACCCGCGACACCGCCACGTTTCGCACCTGTACGGGTTACACCCCTCGAACCAGATATCGCCCGTGAGCACGCCCGATTTAGCGGCGGCGGCACGTGAAACCCTTGAACGAAGGGGCGACGCTGGCACCGGTTGGTCCCGCGCATGGAAGGTCAATTTTTGGACCCGCCTGCACGACGGCAACCGGGCTTACAAGCTATTGAAAAGCCTGCTGGAACCAGTGTACGACAGTGAAATCCAAATGAGTCGCGGGGGAGGAACGTACCCCAACCTCTTTTGCGCGCACCCGCCGTTCCAAATAGACGGGAATTTCGGGGGCACCGCGGGCATCGCGGAGATGCTTTTACAGAGTCATGACGGATACATCCATCTTCTCCCTGCCCTGCCGGACAAGTGGTCCGACGGCCGCTTCAAGGGATTGCGTGCGCGAGGGGGAGCGGAGATGAGTGCTTCATGGATAAACAACCAAGTCACGGAGATAACCCTCACCTCGAGCCACCCGAACACCTTCAAACTGAAAATTCCCGAGGGAGCAACAACAGTCACAAAAGACAGGAAAGTGCTTCCAATTGAAGAGGGATTTATCTTGGTGGATATAAAAAAAGATGAACGAGCAGATTTGAAGATAAAATATAATCCATCGTAAGGCTCGAGAATTAGAGTCGATCGTACGGCAACCGAGCGAGAGCTTCTGAAATCTTGTCCACCACTTCTCGCAAAGGTTTATCTACCATTCCTTTTATAAAGGGATTAAGATCGGCTCTGACCGTGATCTTCATCCGTGTATCCTTGTCCGCTTTAGGAACCAGTTGTATCCAAAGGAATATATCGAATGGAAGCCGTTCCGATTTAAATTTCACCAGCTTATCCGGCTCTCGTTCCATCACTCGAAAACTCACTTTTCCTACCGGGTCCACTCGAAACGACACGGTATCGGTATCGAAGGAGAAATCACTTATTTTATCTCCCGGTAAAAACTCTTCAGCTTTCTCCAAATTTTGGAGATCAGAGAGCACTCGAAAAATGTCCCTGTCGCTATAAGGAACTGCTTTTACATCGCTTTCATATTGGGTCATTTCTTACTCTTTTTAATCGTTTGCCCCCAGTTTCCGGGGTCGTTGCGCCAATCTTGTAAGGTGTGTAGCTCCGACTCGTCAATATAGTCGGTTGCTAATGCTTCATCCAACACAGCATCATAATCGCTTAATGTAGTCAATTCCACCCGTGCCTCTCGCATACTATTCACGGAGTGTGGTAATCCGTAGGTAAATACGGCCAACATACCTAACACGTCCGATCCATTGCTACGGATTGCCTCCACGGCTTTAAGGCTACTACCGCCGGTAGAAACAAGGTCCTCGATGACGACCACTTTCTGCCTCGGCTTCAGGTCACCCTCTATCAGGTTTTCGAGTCCATGTCCTTTTGGGCTCGAACGCACGTAAACGAAAGGTAACCCCAGTAAATCGGCCACTAGGGCACCAGGTGCAATACCGCCGGTTGCGACTCCCGCGATCGCATCGGTACGCGGGTATTTCTCCAAGATAAGCCGCGCAAATTCCACCTTCACGAAATCCCGAACCGAAGGATAAGACATGAGTTTACGATTGTCGCAATATATGGGCGACTTCCATCCGGAAGCCCATGTAAACGGGTTCGTGGGTTGCAACTTGATGGCTTTAATGCCCAAAAGCTTTTCAGCTGTTAACTTATGTACTCGTTTCATATAATTTGGATATTATACACGAGAGTCAAGACTCACGAACAAGATATTTCCAATTGGGTAGCTTGCCCTCACGCGTGCTGAATCTCGTGTGATCAGCGATTGATCGAACCGCCAATGGATTTGATCGAACCGCCAATGCAAACGCGAAAATACGCTTTTTAATGATGCAATCGGATGTAATAGAAAAAAATGTATTATAATAATACCTGTCCAAGCGCGGCAATACTAATTTTCGTCCCGTTGCATTTTCTCAAAGCGATACCGCAAGCTTCAATCGTAGAACCCGTTGTGATCACGTCATCTACCAGTAACAGGTGCCTGTTATCGAAAAACGACGTGTTGGCTATATCGAAGATACCCTTTACATTCTCCCACCGTTGGGTTTTAGTTCGTTTTGTTTGAGTAGGATTAAAAATCACTCGAATCAGGTTGTTACTCGACACCGGGAGAGAGGTCACTTCGGATAACCCACGCGCGATCATCTCGGCTTGATTATATCCACGGCTCTTCTCTCTTTTTGGGTGCAATGGCACGGGAACAATCAAATCAATAGGCTCCAAGAATTCACTACCCAACAAATCTAGCGCAAAGAGCCGGCCCAAGAGCTTCCCAATCTCTTGCTTGCCGTAGTATTTCAAGTGATGAATTAAGGGAGGCAACATTCCCCCTTTCGAATATATACAATAGGAAGCAATACGTTCGAAAGGGATCCTGGCAGCCATCAGCTTTTCCAGTGCATTTTCTTTTTGCAAGTAATCATATGTTTTAGGCAGCTCTGAGAGGCACTTCAAGCAGACACACACCTCCTTTTCTAACAACTCATTCCCACATACAACACATACATCGGGATAGAAAAGGTTGGCCAACTCATTCAATAGCGTTCTACGTCTCATTTTCACGCTCACTTAATGGCAAGTCATTTAAACATTTGTCTATCTCTCTCATCGAAAACCCTTTACTCAATGCATATCGCACCAGTTTTGCCTTTTTCTCGTAGGGTGTATTCCCCTTAACGCTCCTCCATTTTTTTTTCAACAGGTCGGGTAATGAACTATAGAGTGCCTCCTCGGGATAATCCGAAAAGGAGTTATCAATCATCTCCCTCGGCAGCTGCTTTTGCAATAAAGCCGCCTCTATTTTTTTTCTGCCCCACTTATTGAAGCGAAGCTTATCGTTGATAAAACTTTGTATAAACCGCTCTTCATCGATATACTGTTCTTGTTTCAACTTTAGAATGATCGACTCCATGGCTTTGTCAGAAAGCTCCATTCTCGATAATCTCTGACGAATATCAGAGGTACAGCACTCTTTACGCGAACAAAGCCTCGCCATTCGCTCATACGCTTTTTCAACCCTGATTTTTTTTTCCATTGGCTTGATTTTATTCACCTCGTTTTAACGCACGTATCATACGCGGGTGGCCGGAAATATCGCTCCTGCCCATCACATCTTCATAACCCATTTCATGCAGCATTTCACGGACTTCATCGTTTTTACTCCGGTTAATCTCGAAGTAGAGGCTACCCTGCGGATGAAGAAGTTCATGGCCCAGTTCGGCAATCCGCTTATAAAACAATAAAGGGGTATCGTCACGAACAAACAACGCCTCCGCCGGCTCAAACGCGAGCACATTCTTCTCCATACCCGCTTTGTCTGATTCCAGCACGTAAGGAGGATTGCTGACTATCACGTGATAACGTCGGTTCGATGTAAAAGGGTCAAAAACATCCTGTTTAAAAAAGTGTACATCCACCTCGTTTTCTCGTGCATTTTTTTTGGCCACGCTAAGTGCTTTCTCGGAAATATCGCAAGCTTCAATATTGTTGTCGGGCATTTTCTTGGCCAGG
>JAAYTC010000310.1 GCA_012518155.1 Bacteroidales bacterium
AAATCGGGTTCAATCTGCAAGAGCTCCTCCAGGTAGTTGGCGGCCTGTTCATACTTTTCCTGTGCCACGCTTATGTTGGCAAGCCGGTCTAAAATATCCTCATTCCCTTGTGACAGGAGAGCCGCTTTCATGTAAGCGGCCTCGGCGCGTGCGTAATCCTCTTCATGAAAGGCCAGTTCCGCATCCAGCATGAAATAGTCGAGATCATCCTTTTCCGCGTCGGGAATCTGCGAAAAAAGTTGATTCGCCGTTTCGTAATCGTCCTTGTGAACATACACGAACGCCCTTTTAACCAGTATACCTTCGCTACCAAACAGTGCCTCTTTCTCGTCGATAAGCTTCATCATCTCATCATACAGGTCCATGGTAGCATACGCTTCCAATAGCGAATCGTAAATTGTTTCATCGTTAGGAGATCGTTGCAAACACTCTTCGAAAATCGCGATAGCCTGCTCAAGGTTATCGTTAAGGAACAGCGATAACGCTTTCATTTTTAACACTGAGACATCACCCTCGTTAACAGTAAGCGCGAAATCGAATGCATCCACGGCCTTATCGTGTTGCTCATTCATCGAGTAAAGCTTACCAATGTTTACCCAACCATCGTAGGAGTAGGGATCGATATCCAGCAGCAGGTTGTTATACTCGATAGCTTTCTCGTAATTTCCCTTCATCTCGTGGGCATACGCCAGATCGACAATTACATCGGTGTTGGAGCGTTTCATTTTCATGCCCTCCTCGAGCAGTTGAATGGCACGGTCGAATTGATCCACATCGTTGAGCAAGTAGCCCACTTCGGTAATGAAAAAATAATAATCATCGGACGACATTTCACGACTCAAGGTCAAGTCGATCAATCCATTTGCCTCATCCGTTCTATACAGTTGAAGCAACGCTTCAATTTTTAGCAGTGGCAAATCCACATCCCCTTCGTCGGATATCCGGCCGGTATATTCCAGTGCATCCTCGTACCGTTCGGCATACACCAGCATTTTCACTTTTATCAGCATCAGTTCTGGACTGCCGGGATGCATTATCAATCCCTCATCGATAAGGATCTCAGCCTCTTCGTTATCACCGCCAGCACTGTAATAGTCCGCTAGCAGTGCGAATTCATCCGCATCGAAGTACATCTTTTTGCCAAGTGCACGAGTGTGCTCGTATTTCTCCACCAGCGCGGTAATATCCAGTTCATTATCTTCCATTAATTCCCATCCTCTCCTTCTTGCTATTATTTCAACCGGCCTATTTACTCGTTTTCTTCCACGAGTCCCTCAGCGCGACCGTCCTATTAAAGACCAGTGCCCCATCCTTCGAATCCGGATCCACATTAAAATAACCGATGCGCTGAAACTGGAAGTTATCCAAGGGGCTCGCGTCCTTCAGGTACTCTTCCACCTTGCATCCGCTCTTCACCACGAGTGATTCCGGGTTGAGAATATCTTTAAACTCCTTATCTTTTTCTGCTAACGGGTCTTCCACCATGAAAAGGCGGTCGTACAGGCGCACTTCCGCGTCGAGGCTATGCGGTACGGACACCCAGTGGATGGTCCCTTTCACCCGTCGGTTCGCCTCCGGCATCCCGCTCTTGGTCATCGGGTCGTACTCGGCGTACACCTCCACCACGTTGCCATCATCGTCCTTCTTGCACCCGGTGCATTTCACGATGTAGCCGCTCTTCAGTCGCACCTCTTTGCCCGGCGTTAACCGGAAATATTTCTTCGGCGCGTCCTCCATGAAGTCGTCCCGCTCAATCCAGAGCTCGCGGCTGAACTTCACCGTCCGGCTGCCCATGCTCTCGTCCTCCGGGTTGTTAATCGTCTCCATCTCCTCTACTTGCCCTTCGGGGTAGTTAGTAAGGATCAATTTTATCGGGTCTATTACCCCCGAAACCCGAGCTACTCGTGCGTTCAGGTCCTCCCTCACGGCGAACTCCAGCAAAGAGACATCGTTCATCCCGTCGTATTTGGTATACCCGATTTTGTCGATAAACCCCTTGATCGCCTCCGGCGTATATCCTCTTCGCCTCATCCCGGCAAGGGTAGGCATCCTCGGGTCGTCCCACCCGGTCACCAACTTGTCCTGCACCAGCTGTAACAACCTGCGCTTACTCATCACGGTGTAAGTCAGGTTCAACCGGTTAAATTCCGTCTGCCTGGGGCGGTAATCGCTGTCCATCAGCTGATCGATAAACCAGTCGTACAGCGGCCTGTGCACCTCGAACTCCAGCGTGCAAAGCGAGTGCGTCACCCCCTCGAAATAGTCGCACTGTCCGTGTGCGAAATCATACATCGGGTACGCTTTCCATTTGGTTCCCGTACGATGGTGTGGAATATGAATCACCCGGTAGATGATCGGGTCGCGCATGTGCATATTGGACGATGCCATATCGATCTTGGCTCGCAGCACCATTTTCCCTTCGGGAATCTCCCCGCTGTTCATCTTGTGGAACAGCTCCATCGTCTCCTCAATCGGCCGATCCCTGTACGGGCTATTCGTACCCGGCACCGTGGGAGTTCCTTTCTGTTTGGCTATCTCTTCGGCAGACTGCTCATCCACGTACGCTTTTCCTTCTTTGATCAGTTTCTCCGCGAAATCCCACAACTGTTGGAAGTAATCGGAAGCATAATAAACGTTCTCCCAGTGGAATCCGAGCCATTTGATATCCTCCATGATGGAGTCCACGTACTCCACGTCCTCCTTCACCGGGTTGGTATCGTCGAACCGGAGGTTGCACGTACCGCCATATTTCTCGGCGATCCCGAAGTCGATACAAATCGCCTTCGCGTGCCCGATATGTAGGTATCCGTTAGGTTCTGGCGGGAACCGCGTCTGCACGCGCCCGTCGTTTTTCCCCTCCTTCAGGTCGTTCTCCACCATCTGCTCTATAAAATTCAAGCTTCTTTTATTCTCTTCCACTGTAGGATTCTCTATTTTCATGATGCGTTACACCTAATAATAATTATTTGATTTTGTCTGTTTTCTCTGATAGTTTATAAAACTTACCGTCTGCGATCTGTTTCCTAGCAATTGAGATTGCGTTCTTTTGTTCATCTGAAAGTTGATAAACCTCTTCCAGTTGATTCTCTCTTTGTATAAACAGGTAAAGTTCATCTAACAGTTCCTCGTTCTGAGAACGCTTGATCTCATCAATCAGCTTTTTTCGTTTTATTGCAATTGTTCTCATAATTCTTAATTAAATAGACACCCTCGCGTACGGAACCACGTCCGGCTGGCTAAACTCTCCGTCTAAATACTTGTAATAGCCGGTAATCGCCACCATGGCCGCGTTATCGGTCGTATACGCGAACTTGGGAATATGAATCTTCCAGCCGTATTCCAGGCTGTACTCCTCGAACGCGCTTCTAAGACCCGAGTTGGCCGACACCCCTCCGGCAACGGCCACCTCTTTTATCCCAAGGTCGTTAGAAGCCCGGTACAGCTTATCCATCAAGATATCGACGATCGTTTTCTGCAACGACGCGCAGAGGTCCTCCTTGTTCTTCTCGATAAAGTCAGGATCTACTTTCAGTTCGTCACGCAGGAAATAGAGGAACGACGTCTTTAACCCACTAAAGCTATAATCGTACCCATCGATCCGCGGTTTGCTGAACGTGAATCGATCGGGATCGCCCTGTTTTGCCAAGCGATCCACCACCGGCCCGCCAGGATATCCCAGCCCCATCACCTTGGCGCACTTGTCGAACGCCTCGCCCGCCGCGTCGTCGATGGTCTGCCCGATGATCTCCATATCACTGTATGACTTCACCAATATAATCTGAGAATTCCCACCCGATACCAACAGGCAGAGGAACGGAAAATCGGGTTGGTCCCTGTCGTTCTCGTCCTCTTTGATAAAGTGCGCGAGAACATGCGCTTGCAAGTGATTGATCTCGATAAGCGGGATGTCGAGTGCCGATGAGAGCCCTTTCGCGAATGAGGTGCCCACCAGGAGCGACCCCAGCAATCCCGGCCCGCGGGTAAATGCCACGGCCGACACCTCCTCTTTGGCGATGCCCGCCTGCTTGAGCGCGTCGTGCACCACGGGGATGATGTTCTGCTGGTGCGCACGTGACGCCAGTTCCGGCACCACGCCCCCGTACCGTTCGTGCACCGCTTGTCCCGCGATCACGTTCGACCGGATAACGCCATCCTGAATCACCGCGGCCGACGTATCGTCGCACGAGGACTCGATCCCTAAAATCGTTACCTTCTCCATATCAAATTCAGATACAAAGATAATACAAAAAACAGTGATAAGAGGTTTTACCCACATGGAATGCATTCTCATGGAGAGCGTTTATCACGAACCCAATGACGAGACAAAGAGAGCCATTAAAGAGGCAAAATCGGGTGAGTATGCAGGGACTATAGAGATGGAAAATTGCTTAACAGTAGACTGGGGGCTGCCTCGTGGAGTTTGACAGCAATATGTATATTTTGATCTTGGATTTCACACGATTTTATGGTAGATTTGTAATGTAATAGCAGAACAAATAAAAAAAGTAATTATGAACACCATAAGTTTAGAAGCACGAAAAAGAATGATTGCAGAAAATCTTCCTATGGTGGACGATTCTTCCGTCATAGAACAAATAGAGATTATTCTTAAAAACTTCACTCCTTCCGTGAAACGCTTTACGATTGAAGAGCTTGAAGAACGAGCTCTCAAGTCAGAAAAAGCAATAAAAAAAGGCCAGTTATATACCATCAATGAAGTCAGAAATAAATTAGGATTGTGAAAATTATTTGGACGGAACCAGCCTTAGATGAACTTGTATTAATTTATCAATATTTACTTGATAACACAAGTGTTCCCGTAGCTAAAAGCATCATTGAAGACGTGCTTAATACCAGTCAGATAGAATCTTTTCCGAAATCTGGGACTATTGAACCCAACCTTAAAACGAGTAAAGAGTACCGCTACATTTTAAGAGGAAGTAACCGTTACAAGATAATTTACAGGATTGAAGGCAAGGTAATTTATATTACAGATATTTTTGATTGCCGGAAAGATCCATCCTCCATGAAAGAGTAAGATCACCCCTCATAAAGCTTCATGATTCCCGATGCCTCCCAAAGCAGTTGACGGGAGACGTGAGCGATATTGTAGATAAGTCCCGCTCTTTTATTTTCCGGGTCGTTCATCATCTCGTCCATCCGCTCGTCCCAGCGTCCGGATAATTGCATGTGATGCTCCATGTGGGATTCATCGGCATGATTGGTGAGGAGTTCCGTAACGTACCCGAGCACACCGCTGACATCGCGACAGAAATCCCGTTCTTTTTCGGAAAGGGTTTCGGCGGACTTATGTACGCCAAGGGCGGAGATGTAAGAGAGCAGCGCGTGGTTCAGGTTGGATAGGTTGAATGCCTTGTCGCGATAGACTTTCTGCTTTTTAGGCTCTAATCGCATCCCTTTCCAAGCGGAGGTCAACTCGTTGTCGGCATTGTACGCCGAGCGCCGGTTATGAAGGTAATCTTCTTCAGGGACCGACCCATCGTAGACGCTCTCGAAGTAGCGCTTGTTCCTAGCTACCGCCCTGAGCAGGAGAGTGGGCAGCTGCTTATATTGCCACCCGGGCCACACGAAACGTACCAACAGATAAGCCAATACACCACCAATCACCGTCTCGATGATGCGAGGAAGCATCACCGCCACTCCTTGGTTCGCGAGCAGGTTAAACGCCGCCAGCACGAAGGTGGTGATAAAAACCACCGCAATGGTGTAATTCTGGTTGATCCAGTAATAAAAGAGGTAAATCGAGACCAGCAGCAGTACGATCTGCCCCGCGAGGGTAGGCAGCAGATGCGCCAACACCACGCCCAAGACCACCCCGAGTAGGGTGCCAAACACCCGGTGGAACAGGCGCATGCGGGTGGCACTATAGGTCTGTTGAAAGACGATGAGGGAGGTGAGCAAGATCCACGATCCTTTGCCAAATTCGAAGGACTGCATAAGGGCATACCCCAACACCCACCCCAGGGCGAGCCGTACGGCATACC
>JAAYTC010000311.1 GCA_012518155.1 Bacteroidales bacterium
CCGCCCACGCCAAAGCCCCAGTTACCAATCAGTCGGTTGGGGCTCGGGTGTGTCTTCCACGATTCGTCGGTTGTTATTCGCGTCATCCTTTTGCCCTTGGCATCGTATATATCGGATTGTGCGATTACTATCGGCGCCCTCGGTTTATCCGCCGTGGCATAAGGGGCAAAAATCGACCAAGAGGTGCCCAACCACAGGGCAACCACGTTTTCACCTGAAGTCAGCGCGGGAGCGATATCGTACGCGATGTACCGGGCCCGTTGGGTGTGATCCGTTACCGCGGGTGCCAACACGTGATCGCCGATTCGCTGGCCGTTCACGTACACCTCGTGATACCCGACCGAAGCGACGAACAAGGTGGCCTGCGCGGGCTTCTTCCTCAGCTTAAATGTTTTCCGGAACCAGGGATCCTGCATTTTATTAGGACCCTCGGCGGGATCGTACGCCTCATCAGTGCCTATCCATCGGGCGGTCCACTCTTCTTGGGAGAACAACCCGGTACTCCATTTTGCAATTTCGCTGGTATCCGACACGTCCCCTCTCTCATCCTTCACGGCCACCTTCCAGTAGTAGGTCTTGTTCGATTGCAACGACTTCCCCTCATATTCAATCAACTGCATTTGGTCGGAGCTCACCCATCCGGAATTCCACATATCGCCCTTTCCGTCTTCAAGTAATTCCCATGAACTACTTACCCAGATTTGGTAGGCAGTCTGCCGCTGCCCGTACGAATCGGGAAACGTCGCGGATAATGTCCAACTAAAACGGGGACGTTCCACGTCCAATCCCACGGGATCGATAAGGTACTCGCACGTCAGGTTTTCGGGTTGTACGGAAGCGACGACTCTTACGTCAGTGAAACCGGCCTCCACCCCTAAATTCATCCCGCGATTGGCACTTATAGCATGAAACATCGCGAATTGCACGAAAAATAAAAAAATCGCGCTAAAGAGTCTTGCTCTCAAGGGAGATCTGTTTTCAGTACCGGTACGTATCATGATTTATTTTTTTCGACCGTGATGCACAACGCACCAGCGCCTAGGATGCCGATATTATCCAATTCAGAGGTAAGTATCTGAATTTTTTCAATCGATTTCGGGTAGGGAAAATCTTTCAGGTTTGCATACATGGAATCCTTAAAAAGGTCGAAGGATCGAGTAATGGAGCCCCCAAAAATGATCGCTTGAGGATCGAGTACCAGTAGAATTATTTTCACCAAAACCGCGATATGTTTTCCATATTCATTGTAAAGGTTAATCGACGATTGATCGCCTTCACGGGCTTTTAGCGCGATATCGTAACCTGTTTCGTTAGCCGTGCGGGTAAAGAAGCGACTACCACAATATTCTTCCAAAATCGAGTCGATATAAGGTATCTCTCCAAACTCACCCGAGCCACAATTGGAATCAGAGAGCAGCTGGTCCCGTTGGACAATACCCCCGCCCACTCCCGTTCCCAACGTAATACCCACGAAGTTTTCAAAGGCTTTTCCTTGTCCATATATTTTTTCACCGTACGCGAAGCAATTCGCGTCATTATCGATGTACACGGGCAGGCCAAATTCCTCTTCGAGCAGCGATTTAAGGTGCACCTCGTCCCAGTTTTTTATGTTCTGCACGTTGTACACGATTCCCTTCTCTCGATCCACCACGCTGGGCACACCGACTCCGATTGCTTCGGTTTTATCTGTTTTAAGCCTTCGCAGAACATCTTTCAGCACACCCAACGTTACGTCGCCACCTTCCATGGCCCGGGTTTCCGCGGAGAGTTGTTCCACGATACGATCTCCCTCTATTCTGCCAGCAACGATGGTTGTACCACCGATATCAACGCCGAGAATGTTTTTCATATTTCATGAAATTTAATTATACATTGATTAAAGTTCGAATTCTCCATAGCAGCCGGCCTGCAAAACCAGCACATTACAAATATAACCCCTCGAAAGCGATTTACCCAATCTTCGATGAACAAAATCGCAGCGAAAGCTACTTGAGTATGTTTATCGCGACTTGATCGTCCGCAGTTATCTCATTTTTATTATCTTTGTCTTCCTATTCTTGTTATGGTGTTTTACAAGGCATATTTTAAAAATAGGCGGCTTTAACAAGCCGTTGAGTGTAAAATAACCATTGCTATACGAGGTTGAACGAAACAACAAATATTACAGAAGACCATGTTTGAAAATTTAAGTGAACGGCTAGAGAAATCGTTTAAAATATTAAAAGGGCAAGGGAAAATCACCGAAATTAACGTGGCCGAAACCCTTAAAGATGTGCGTAGAGCGTTGTTAGACGCCGACGTGAATTACAAGACTGCCAAGGAATTTACCGAAGTTGTAAAAGACAAAGCATTGGGGCAAGACGTGCTTAACGCCGTGAAGCCGCAAGAGTTGATGGTAAAGATCGTGCACGATGAGCTTGCCGACCTAATGGGGGGAACCGCGGCAGAGATCAATATAAAAGGCACACCTGCCGTCATTCTCATGTCGGGCCTGCAAGGATCCGGAAAAACCACCTTTTCAGGTAAATTAGCCAATATGCTCAAGAGCAAGCGGGGAAAAAAACCGTTGCTGGTAGCCGGCGACGTTTACCGACCTGCAGCCATCGAACAGCTGAAAGTCCTTGGGGAACAAGTCGGTGTTTCAGTTTACTCGGAAGAAGAGAATAAAGACCCGGTAAAGATCGCGCAAAATGCCATCAAACATGCTCGCCAATATGGCAAAGACCTGGTCATCATTGACACCGCGGGCCGGTTGGCGATCGACGAGCAGATGATGAACGAGATCGAATCGATCAAGAAGGCAGTGAACCCTCAGGAAATTCTTTTCGTGGTAGATGCCATGACGGGGCAAGATGCCGTGAACACCGCTAAGGAGTTCAACGATCGGCTCGATTTCAATGGCGTGGTATTAACGAAATTAGACGGTGATACCCGGGGTGGAGCGGCGTTATCGATTCGTTCGGTTGTGAATAAACCGATCAAATTCGTGGGTACAGGCGAGAAATTAGATGCCATCGATGTCTTTCACCCTGAGCGTATGGCCGACCGGATTCTGGGAATGGGCGATATTGTGTCGCTGGTAGAGAAGGCACAAGAACAGTACGACGAAGAAGAGGCACGAAAATTACAGAAAAAAATTGCCCGCAACCAGTTTGATTTCAACGACTTCATCTCGCAAATACAGCAGATCAAGAAAATGGGGAACCTGAAAGACTTGGCATCAATGATCCCCGGCGTGGGTAAGCAGATCAAGGACCTGGATATCGATGACGATGCCTTCAAAGGGATCGAAGCGATCATCCAATCCATGACTCCCCAAGAACGAAGCAACCCGGGTATATTAAACGGAAGTAGACGTGCCCGCATCGCCAAAGGAAGCGGTACAGATGTGCAAGAGGTGAACAAACTGATTAAACAGTTCGACGAAACTCGTAAAATGATGCGAATGATGACCACCGGCGGTGCGAAGCAGGTAGTGCGCCAATCCCGCCGAAGAAGGTGAAATTGATGTGAGGATGTCATGATGTGAGGATGTGAGGATGTGAGGATGTGCCAATGAGAATAATGAGAATAATGTGAATAATGTGAATAATGTTAATGACATGCCAATGAAGCTAATAGATGGGAAGGCAATTGCTGCTCAGATTAAGGAAGAGATCGCGAAAGAGGTACAACAGATTAAAGCGAAGGGGGGTAAAACGCCTCATTTGGCGGCCGTGCTCGTGGGGCACGACGGGGGCAGTGAAACATACGTGGCCAACAAAGTGAAAGCATGCGAGGCGGTTGGCTTTAAGTCCACCTTAATCCGGCTCGAGGAGGAGGTCACCGAAGAGGAGCTCCTGCACCGGGTGGATCAGTTGAATAACGATCCCGATATCGACGGTTTTATTGTTCAACTACCCCTTCCCAAGCATATATCGGAGGCAAAAATCACGGAAGCAATCGATTACCGGAAAGACGTGGATGGCTTCCATCCGGTAAACGTTGGGCGCATGTCGCTCGGTATGCCCTGTTTCCTATCGGCTACGCCGTCCGGCATCTTAGAGCTGCTGAAGCGCTATAAAATTGAAACTCAAGGAAAACATTGCGTGATACTGGGGCGTAGCAATATCGTGGGCAAACCCGCGGCGATGTTGATGATGCAGAAATCATATCCCGGGGACTCTACCGTTACAGTTTGCCACAGCCGAACCCCCGATATTAAAGAGATTACCCTACAGGCAGATATTATCATCGCGGCACTTGGCGTACCTGAGTTTTTAACGGGCGATATGGTAAAGGAGGGAGCCGTGGTTATCGATGTGGGCACCACCCGTGTACCCAGCAATAAAACTCGCTCGGGATTTAAGCTGACCGGTGATATTAAATTCGATGAAGTAGCTCCTAAGTGTGCGTACATCACCCCCGTTCCCGGCGGTGTGGGCCCAATGACCATCGTTTCGCTCTTGAAGAACACCCTCTTGGCAGGCAAGAAGGAGATTTATCCGGACTGATCAACAAAATCGTTCATCCCATCAATCCTGACCGGTACAGAGTACTCCGCTTATAAGCACGATGCTATTGCAGCGAGCTCTTATTTCCTGAAGGGCGGCTTTACCACTTTCGCCTTTAGGCTTCGATCGCGTACTTTAATGATAATCTCCGTGTCGGGTTTCGCATAATCGGGCTTCACGTACCCCATCCCTATGCCGACTTTTAGCAGGGGAGACATGCTTCCGGAAGTCACATGCCCAATTATTCCTTCTTCTTCGTGCATGATATCGTATCCTTGGCGAGGAATACCCCTGTCGATCATCTCGAAACAGCATAGTTTGCGTGTAATTCCGTCTTCTTTTTCTTTCTGGAGTGCTTCACGCCCCACGAACGGTTTATTTTCCACGAACTTTGTAATCCATCCCAATCCAGCTTGCAGGGGTGTGGTTGTTTCATCCAAATCGTTGCCATAAAGGCAAAACCCCATTTCTAAACGTAACGTGTCGCGTGCACCCAATCCCGCCGGTTTGATACCAAACTCTTCTCCCGCTTCAAAAAGGGCATCCCAAATCTTTTTCCCCCCGTCGGTGTAAAAATAGAGCTCAAATCCTCCCGCACCGGTATACCCCGTGTTGGAAATAATCACATTATCCACGCCGGCGAAAGTGGCCGTAACGAAAGAGTAATAAGGAATAGCCGAAAGGTCAGCGTTGGTCAGCTTTTGCATTGTCGCCATTGCCTTGGGGCCTTGCACGGCCAACAACGCGATCCGGTCGGAAGCATTTTCCAGTTCTGCCCCCATGGTATTCCATTGCTGGCACCAATCCCAATCTTTTTCGATATTGGCGGCGTTCACCACCATCAAGTACTTTTCGGGCTCGAATTGGTACACGATGAAATCATCCACGATGCCTCCCTCCTCATTCAAAAAAGAGGTGTATTGTGCTTTACCCGGCGTGAGCAGCGATGCATCGTTACTCGTGACCCGTTGGAGGAACTCTAACGCGTGAGGACCTTTTACCCAAAACTCGCCCATGTGCGACACATCAAATACCCCCACGCCATTCACCACCGTATGGTGTTCATCCATGATCCCCGAGTATTCGATGGGCATGTTGTATCGCGCGAACTCGTGCATCTTAGCACCCAGTGCTACATGTATATCTGTAAAAGGAGTTGTTTTCATATTATTCAACTGGTTTATATTATGATGGATCGACCGCTTGATGAGAATCTCTCGCGACCACTTCCGCTATTTTCACGATCACCTCCGATGCCTTCTTCATGGAAGGGATGGGCAAGTATTCATAGCGGCCATGGAAATTCATTCCCCCGGCGAAAATATTGGGACAAGGCAAACCCATGAACGATAACTTTGAACCATCGGTACCACCCCGAATTGGCTTGATATTGGGGGTTATGCCCATCTCTTCCATTGCTCGAAACGCGTAATCCACGACGTGCATCACGGGCTCCACCTTTTCTTTCATATTATAATACTGATCCTTCAACTCAAGCGTGATTCGATCGTTGTATTTATGATTCAACTCGGCTACCGATTGTTCCATCAGCTGCTTGCGTTGTTCAAACTTCTCCCGGTCGTGATCACGGATGATAAAAGTTATCTCGGACTCTTCCACGGTACCATTCAATGAAATCAGATGGAAAAACCCTTCGTATCCCTCCGTGTGTTCCGGCCGGTCTTTGATGGGCAACAGGGCGATCAATTCATTAGCCACGTGTAACGCGTTCACCATTTTGTCTTTCGCGTACCCCGGATGTACGTTCCGCCCTTGTATTTTAATTTTCGCGGAGGCAGCATTGAAGTTCTCATACTCCAACTCACCTACTTCACTTCCATCTATCGTGTAAGCCCACTCTGCACCAAATTTTTTCACGTCAAATTTATCCGCTCCTCGCCCTATCTCTTCGTCAGGAGTGAATGCAATACGGATCTTTCCGTGCTCTATCTCGGGGTGGTCAATAAGGTATTGCATCGCGTCCATGATTGCCGCGATACCCGCTTTATCGTCCGCCCCCAACAACGTGGTGCCGTCGGTCACGATAATATCTTCTCCCACGTGTTGAAGCAGTTCGGGAAAATCGTCAGGCGATAAAATAACGTTACTCGCTTCATTGAGTACTATGTCTCTGCCATCGTAATCTTTCACAACCCGGGGGGTAACATTTTCGCCGCTCATATCGGGACTGGTGTCGAAATGCGCGATAAACCCGATCGTGGGGATATTTTTTTTTGTATTCGACGGCAATGTTGCCATGAAATAGCAATTATTATCAAGACTCACGTCTGAAAGCCCCATCTCCCGGGCCTCCTTTTCGATCTCTTTCGCGAGGTTGAATTGCTTTTGTGTACTCGGTGTTTGTGTGTTGTTCTCATCCGATTGCGTATCGATACGAGCATACTTGATAAAGCGGGTTACAATGTCCATTATCTTTTCTTTTATATGATGATCCTATCAAAAGTTCTTTCTACAAAGATAGAAAAAGGGGGTGAATAGAAAAAATCAAATTCAGCATTTTGTAACTCTAAAATAAAGCCCTATCTTTGCAGTTGGGTAAGTCCTATACGGCCAGCTCCCAATGAATCCCCCAGGTCTTGACCGAAGCAAGGGTATTTGGTTGTAGCGGCGCGATATAGTAAGCTTACCCTTTTTTTATTATCAACGAAACAACCCCCTCTTTTAAAGCGTGAAGCTAAAAAAGAGGGGGTTTGTTAGAGAGGCATACCTCTCATCCTTTATTTTGGAGAGTATAACCCTAGGAGATCCTAGGTAAGAACCGAGCGTCTAACGAATACCTGCCGGGCCCAATCAAAATGGAAGCGACGAAAACAATCAACAAATCTAACGCGTGCCCATACTGCATAAATTGATCTCCGGCTGCCAGATGTGTGGCCATGGCCACAATCATCGTTCCTGTCAATAAAACAGCCACGGGCCTAAAGAAGAGTCCCAAGGCAAAAAGCAACCCTCCTACTGCTTCTGTTAAGGCGGCAACCAACCCCCAAAAAGCAGGGGCAAAGGTGATACCAAAAATCGCCATATTACTTCCCACCATTGTCCATACCTCTTCGCCCCCTAAAATTTTAGGCAAACCGTGTAAAAAAATCGTGAAACCTATCCCAACTCTCAAGATAGTCCATCCAACATGTAATAAATTATTTTTTCTTCTCATTACTATTTCATTAAAAATTCGACTTTTATTTGCAGCGAGATATTTCAATCTTAGCGCTCGATTTGTCAAACGTTTTCCACCGTTGCCCATACAACGCAACAGAATAGTGTACTCTTTGTTTCAATCGGATATCTCCTTTAAATTTCTCAAATTATCTAAAATAAACCCCGTGGTTGCCTGAATTGTTTATCTTTGCTTGATAAATTTTATTGATATGTCTACATATGCACCGTTCGCAAAACCCATGTACGTAATGCTCAAGCCGGTAGGCTCGAAGTGCAATTTAGATTGCGATTACTGTTACTACTTGGAGAAAGAACATCTATATAGTAAAAAAAATCAAGTGATGAGCGACGAGCTCCTCGAACGCTTCATCCAACAGTATATTGAATCACAAACCATGCCCCAAGTGATGTTCACGTGGCATGGCGGGGAAACGCTCATGCGTCCTCTGTCGTTCTATAAAAGGGCTGTCGAGTTACAGAAAAAATACGCGAGGGGACGCCAAATCGACAACTCGATCCAGACGAATGGAACGCTACTCAACGACGACTGGTGTGCTTTTTTCAAAGAAAATAATTTCTTAGTCGGGATATCGATCGATGGCCCCAAAGAATTTCACGACGAATACCGCCGCGACAAGATGGGCCGTCCGTCGTTCCACCGGGTTATGAAGGGTATTGAACTTTTAAAAAAGCACGAAGTTGAGTTTAACTGTATGGCAGTTGTAAATGATTACAACGTGGATTACCCGCTAGAATTTTATAGATTTTTCAAAGAGATTGGTTGTAAATACGTGCAATTCACCCCTATCGTGGAGCGCATACGAAAAGCTCCCTCGCTCCTCAAATTAGCCACCGCGAGAGAGTCATTTAACGACGTGGAACTGGCACCCTACACGGTTCCTGCCGAAAAGTGGGGGAAGTTCCTTTGTGCTATATTCGACGAGTGGGTAAAACAAGACGTGGGCAAGATGTTTATCCAGATATTCGACTCCACGTTGGCCAACTGGGTTGGAGAGCAGCCGGGGGTATGCACTATGGCAAAGACATGTGGCCATGCCGGTGCAATGGAATTCAACGGCGATGTGTATTCATGCGATCATTTCGTGTTTCCCGAGTACCGCCTTGGAAATATATACTCTAAAACGCTCACTTCGATGATGTATTCCCAAGAACAACTAAAGTTCGGAAACGATAAGTTCGATACTCTTCCCAAACAATGTCGCGAGTGCCCCGTGCTCTTCGCGTGTTACGGGGAGTGTCCCAAAAACCGCTTCATCAAAGATAAATACGGGAACGAGGGATTAAACTACTTATGCGCGGGATATTACCAGTTCTTCACGCATGTGATGCCTTATATGGACTTCATGAAGAAGGAGTTACTCGCGAAACGCCCCCCCGCGAATGTAATGGAATGGGTCAGGTCGGGTATGGATAACTAAATACAGAAAAAACCGGATCGCACTGCGCGGCCCGGTTTTTTTCATTGAGTTTTATCTCACGGAATCAGTTTTCGCCGCTTCTGGCAGAATAACTGATTTTTAACGCGTATGCCTGTCTCAACGCTTGTTTCACGTCGGTAATATATTGCATACGTGTGTCTTCATCTGCTTTGATCGAGACCGTCATCAGTTGCTGATCGACTTCACTCATGCTGGCCCTTTCTTGGGCAATATAGTCTTGAATTTCCGTTACCAGCGCGAAGCGGTCATTCAACTGCATTTGCGTACCAGTACCCAAGCGTGTGTCCATTGGCGGTCCAATATTGATATATGACACAAGCGATTTCTTCTCCAG
>JAAYTC010000312.1 GCA_012518155.1 Bacteroidales bacterium
AACAAACGTCGTGGAGTTATAGAAGGTATGGAGTCTAATCAGTCGGGAGCAAGAATAGTTAAGGCTATGACTCCGCTGGCAGAAATGTTTGGTTATGTAACCTCGCTGCGTACCATTACTTCGGGTAGAGCTACATCTACTATGGCGTTCGATCACTTTGAAGTGGTTTCTTCTTCAATTGCTAAGGCTGTTCTGGAAGAGGTACAGGGTCGTGTTGATTTGATAAAATAATTTATATTTACAGAATAAAATGAGCCAAAAAATCAGAATTAAACTGAAATCTTACGATTACAACCTGGTTGATAAATCAGCTGAGAAAATCGTAAAAACCGTAAAAGCTACAGGTGCAGTTGTAAGCGGACCAATTCCTCTGCAAACTCACAAACGTATCTTCACTGTAAACCGCTCAACTTTCGTGAACAAAAAATCACGTGAGCAATTCGAACTTTCGTCTTTTAAGCGTTTGATCGATATTTACAGTTCAACAGCCAAGACTGTTGATGCTTTGATGAAACTTGAGCTTCCAAGCGGTGTTGAAGTAGAAATCAAAGTGTAAGTTTCCGACGTTATTAATCGGATTCTTAAGCATTAGAAAAATAAATATTATTCATTAGTCTCTTGGATCCCCTCTTGGGGATTTAAGAGAATATTTAAACAAAAAGAGAAATGCCAGGATTAATTGGAAAAAAAATTGGAATGACATCCGTTTTCAGTGCCGAGGGAAAAAATATTCCATGCACTGTTATCGAAGCAGGTCCTTGCGTGGTTACTCAGGTAAAAACCGTTGACAACGACGGTTACGATGCCATTCAGCTCGGGTTTGTTGATAAAAAAGACAAACACACGCCGAACGCTGAAAAAGGGCACTTTAAAAAAGCCGGGGTATCGCCCAAGAGACACTTGGCCGAGTTCAAACATTTCGGGAACGAATACAAGGCGGGTTCCGAAATTGGTGTTGATATTTTTGAGGGTACTGTATACGTCGATGTGGTCGGTACCTCGAAAGGAAAAGGATTTCAAGGTGTAGTTAAGCGTCACGGTTTTTCGGGCGCGGCCGAAACAACACACGGTCAGGGCGGTGTTAAAAGATCACCCGGATCAATTGGTATGTCTTCTACTCCTTCGAGAGTTTTCAAAGGCATGAAAATGGCCGGCCAAATGGGTAACGAACGAGTAACGGTTCAGAACTTACAGGTCATTAAAGTAATCCCGGAACATAACCTGCTCCTTTTAAAAGGATCGGTACCGGGTGCGAAAGGTTCAATCGTAATAATTGAGAAATAAAATGGAGTTAACTATATATAACATCAAGGGAGAGGCAACAGACAAGAAGGTGACGCTCGACGATTCCATTTTCGGGATTGAGCCTAATGAACATGTTATTTGGCTGGATGTAAAGCAGTACTTGGCCAACCAGCGTCAAGGGACGCATAAAACCAAGGAGAGAAACGAGATCACGGGTAGTACCCGCAAGTTGATCCGTCAAAAAGGGAGCGGCGGTGCTCGTCGCGGCGACATTAAATCGCCCCTGCTGGTAGGTGGGGGCCGTGCGTTTGGCCCTAAGCCGAGAGATTATGGCTTCAAGGTGAACAAGAAGACGAAAGCGTTGGCTCGTAAATCGGCTCTTTCACTCAAAGCAAAAAATAACGCCATCGTGGTGGTCGAAGATTTTGAGTTCGAAACGCCACGGACCAAGAGCATGGTTGAACTGGCGAATAAATTGCAACTGGCTGATAAAAAGCTACTTTTCGTTTTGCCAAGTCAAAATAAAAACGTATATTTGTCGGCTCGAAATTTGGGAAAAGTTAATATTATAACAGCCTCGGATATAAACACATACAAGATCATGGATTGTACAAATCTGGTGATCACTGAATCTTCCGTGGCCGTGATCGACAACCTATTTAACGCGCAAGGAGGAACAAAATGAGTGTAATCGTTAAACCCATATTCACCGAGAAGCAAACCGATATAACGGACAAACAGGAAAACCGTTATGGCTTCATCGTGCGGCCTTCCGCGAACAAGGTGCAGATCAAACAGGCCGTGGAAGCTCTTTACAACGTACACGTTGAAAGAGTGAACACGATGAACTACGAGGGAAAGAAACAAAGCCGGTACACTAAATCGGGAGTTGTGGAAGGACGTACGTCTTCGTATAAAAAAGCAATTGTCACCCTGCGAGAAGGGGAGACCATCGATTTATTTAGCAATATTTAAGAAGGAATGGCAATACGTAAATTAAAGCCCACAACGCCGGGGCAGAGACACAAGATTATCGGTTCATTTGATAATATCACTGCAAATGCACCGGAAAAATCTCTTGTAGTTGGAAAGATAGCAAGGGGCGGCCGCAACAACCGTGGTAAAATGACGGTTCCAAATGTTGGAGGCGGACACAAAAGACGCTATCGGATTATCGACTTCAAGAGAACAAAAGAAGGTATTCCAGCCGTTGTAAAGAGTATAGAATACGATCCAAACCGTTCAGCACGCATCGCGTTGCTTTACTACGCGGATGGGGCTAAAGCATATATATTGGCTCCCAATGGATTGAAGGTTGGAAACACAGTGATGTCGGGGCCTCAGGCAGCCCCTGAAGTTGGAAACGCGCTCCCCTTGGCAGTGATTCCTATCGGAACGATAGTTCATAACATTGAATTACGTCCCGGCCAAGGTGCTAAAATGGCACGTTCAGCCGGCACTTTTGCCCAGCTGGTATCTCGCGAAGACAAATACGCGATTATCAAGATGCCCTCGGGTGAAGTCCGTAAGATACTTTCTGCATGCAAAGCTACCATTGGTAGCGTGGGTAATTCGGACCATGCTCTGGAACAATCAGGTAAAGCCGGACGATCGAGATGGCTTGGACGCCGCCCTCGCACACGCGGGGTCAGCAAGAACCCGGTAGACCACCCGATGGGTGGTGGCGAAGGCCGCGCTTCGGGAGGACACCCAAGATCGCCTCAAGGCTTGTATTCAAAGGGCTTGAAAACAAGAGCTCCTAAAAAACATTCTTCTAAGTACATCGTGGAAAGAAGAAAGAAGAAGTAATCTGATTAATTATTAAAACTATGAGCAGATCATTAAAAAAAGGTCCCTATATCAATCTCAAGCTTGAAAACAAGGTGAACGCCATGAACGAGGGCGGTAAAAAAACCGTGATCAAGACGTGGGCGCGTGCCTCGATGATATCACCCGATTTCGTGGGACACACCATCGCCGTACATAACGGTAACAAGTTCATCCCGGTATATATTACCGAGAACATGGTGGGTCATAAACTGGGCGAATTCGCGGTTACCCGTACGTTCCGGGGCCACGCTGGTAACAGGAAGAAATAAAGATAAACAGAAAAAGACATGAGTGCTAGAAAAAGAATATCAGCTGAAAAAAGAAAGGAAGAGCGCAAAGATGTTTCTTTCGCCGTGCTGAAGAACGGTCCCAGTTCTCCTCGCAAGATGCGTTACGTGGCCGACATGGTACGCGGCATGGAGGTGTTTCAAGCGTTGGGCGTGTTAAAGTTTTCCAACAAGGAGGCAGCTTCGAAAGTTGAAAAACTGTTGCTCTCGGCCATCTCCAACTGGGAACAGAAAAACGAACGCAAGGCAGAGGCCGGCGAATTATTTATCAAAACGATCTCCGTTGACGAAGGAACCATGTTGAAGCGGCTTCGTCCCGCCCCGCAAGGCCGCGGTCACCGAATTCGCAAGCGTTCCAACCACGTGACTATCGTGGTGGATAGGTTAAACAACGAAGAACAAGAACAAAATTAAGAAAGATGGGACAAAAAGTAAATCCGATATCCAATCGTTTAGGGATTGTCAAGGGATGGGACTCTAACTGGTACGGCGGAAATGATTATGGTGATACGTTGTTGGAAGACAACAAAATACGTTCCTACCTTAATACCCGTCTTTCCAAAGCGAGTGTCTCTCGTATCGTCATCGAGCGTACATTAAAGCTGGTGACCATCACTATCTGTACCGCCCGGCCGGGAATCATTATCGGTAAAGGGGGACAGGAAGTAGACAAGCTCAAGGAAGAGTTGGTGAAACTCACCAATAAAGAGATACAGATCAATATATTCGAGATCAAGAAACCCGAGCTCGACGCGGTAATCGTTGCCAACAACGTGGCCCGCCAAATTGAAGGTAAAATAGCATACCGCCGCGCGGTAAAAATGGCGATCGCCTCTACCATGCGCATGGGAGCCGAAGGTATTAAGATACAGGTATCCGGCCGCCTGAATGGTGCCGAGATGGCCCGTTCAGAGATGTACAAGGAGGGCCGTACTCCCCTGCATACATTCCGTGCCGATATCGACTACGCGCTCAGTGAAGCACTCACGAAAGTGGGCTTGATCGGTGTAAAAGTCTGGATTTGTCGCGGGGAAATCTACGGCAAGAAAGACCTTGCTCCATCGTTTGCAAGTGCTAAGGATAACCGTCAACATGGCGGTGGTCGCGGTGGCGGCCGTTCCGAAGGCGGCAGAGGCGGCAGACGTAGAAGAAATAAAAACGCTTAATCGAAAAGAATAATGTTACAGCCAAAGAAAACAAGATTCAGAAGACAACAAAAGGGCCGTATGAAAGGCAATGCCGGACGCGGTACCGAGCTGGCATTTGGAACGTTCGGGATTAAATCGTTGCAATCGAAATGGATCACCGGAAATCAACTTGAAGCTGCCCGTATTGCCGTGACCCGGTATATGCAGCGTCAAGGGCAAGTGTGGGTACGCATTTTCCCCGATAAGCCGATCACCAAGAAGCCTGCCGAGGTTCGTATGGGTAAAGGAAAAGGAAACCCCGAAGGGTTTGTTGCTCCGGTTACTCCCGGGAGGATCATTTTTGAAATCGAGGGTGTATCTTACGACGTGGCCAAAGAAGCGTTACGTTTAGCTGCCCAAAAACTTCCGGTAACTACCAAGTTCGTGGTTAGGCGAGATTATATTCACGATTCTAAATAGTAACGTAACACGAAACAAGGTTCCACATGCATCGTGATAAAAAATAGTAAACGATTGGTATGAAAAAGCAAGAAGAATTAAGAGAATTATCCGATAAAGATCTGAAAGATAGATTAGATGCTGAAGTGATGGAATTGAGCCAGCTGCGTATCAACCACACCATTACTCCACTCGACAACTCCGGTATAATCAAGGAAAAGCGTCGTAACATCGCGCGCGTCCATACCGAGTTAAGGGCACGAGAGTTGAAAAATGTAGAATAACAGGATAGTATGGAAACGAGAAATTTAAGGAAAGAAAGAATCGGGGTCGTTTTCAGTAACAAGATGGACAAGACCGTCACCGTTGCTGTAAAATGGAAAGAGAAACACCCTATATATGGGAAATTCGTTAATAAAACGAG
>JAAYTC010000313.1 GCA_012518155.1 Bacteroidales bacterium
ATCAACTACGGGCTCCCCGATGATAATGAAGTGTATACCCATCGCAGTGGACGTACGGGGAGAGCCGGGAAAACGGGTACCTCTATCTCGCTTATCCATTTGAAAGAGAAGGGGAAAGTTGCCCGGATCGAGAAGGAGATCAACAAGAAATTCGAGAAACGGTCGCTCCCCTCCGGCGATGAGATTTGCGAAAAACAGCTGTTTAACTTCGTGGACCAAATCGAGAAAGTGAAGGTCAACGAAGAGGAGATCGAACGGCTATTGCCCGCTATATTCCGCAAACTGGAATGGCTCGAGAAAGAGGATATTATCAAGCGAATGGTATCCCTCGAGTTTAACCGGTTGATTGAATATTACCAGCAGGCGGAAGAGATTATTGAACCGGACGACTCCCGTGCAGGACGCGACAAGGGCCTTTTCTCCCGTAAGTCGAGGGACGAGAAAGGACCTCGTCAGCCCGAGAGAGGATATGCCCGACTATTCATTAACGTGGGAAAAGTGGACGGGTTGAACCCCGCCATCCTCATGGGATTCATCAACGATCACGTCAAGGGGAAAGTCCCGGTAGGAAAGATCGACCTGCTCAAAAGCTTCTCCTTCTTTGAAGTGCCCGAGGGCATGGCAGGGAACGTGATTAAATCGTTCAAAGGGATGTACCTCGAAGATCGTAAACTGGTGGTAAGGCCGGCGGACGAACAGGAAAAGAAACCTTCGTGGAAAGGAAAATCGAAAAAGGGCAAACGCAACAAGCAGCGAAAATAAATTCGGTCAACGGGTCCCCATGAAACATATATGTGTCACATTATTAGTTGCATGCATATAGACATAAACAGAAGGAACTCATGTGATATGGCCCACGGCCTTAACTAATATGTAACCGAATCTTAACCGTAATGTAACGGAACCGTAACGGGTCTGTAACATTTAAAATAGACCTTTGTGCCGTAATTTTAATAGAAGAAATTCGTGGCACAACGACTGAACGTAACCCTTTTACTCATAGTATTATTAACTGCCTTCTCTACCGCGTATGCCCAGACCGGTACCATTACAGGGAAGATAGTAGACGCGAAAACCGATGAACCGCTCATAGGAGCATCGGTACTCGTTGAAGGAACCACTCACGGGGCAGCGGCCGACTTGGATGGTAATTTCGTGATTCAAAACGTGCCGACAGGCAATCACACGCTCATCGCTTCGTACGTGGCGTATCTCACGGAAACCCTCGCGGGAATTGAAGTAGGTAACAACAACGAAACCCGCGTGGAGATCGCGTTGCTATCCGACGATATCAGCTTAGAAGAGGTGGAGGTAATTGCCCGCGCCAACCGCGAGAGCGAGAATATCCTGTTAATGGATCAGCGGCAAGCACTGGTCGCCACTCAAGCGGTGGGGGCTCGTGAACTCTCCCGCAAAGGGATCGGCGACGCCCGGGCGGCAGTAGCTCAAGTGTCGGGCATCTCTCGGCAAGAGGGGGTGAAGAACGTCTTCGTCCGCGGACTGGGCGACCGGTACAACGCTACCCTGCTAAACGGCTTCCCGATACCGTCGGAAGACCCGGAGTACAAGAACATTGCCTTAGAGTTTTTCGGTACCGATATCATCCGCAACATCGATGTAAGCAAGGTATTCAGTGGCAAGAACTCCGGCGACGCGGGAGGGGCCATCATCAATATCAAATCCAAGGAGCTGGTCGGCGATCACGCCTTCAGCGCGGAAGTCTCCGGGGGGATCAACAGCGAGGCGGTAGGGGCCGATTTCTTACGGGCCGACGGTGCCAACCTGTTGGGTTTCGCTCGCACCGCGCATCCCGCCACGGGAACGTTCAATTTCACGAACAGCCTCGATCCTTCCCAGGTGAGCCTGCCATTAAACCATGGCCTCGCCTTCTCGGGAGGCAAACAATTCCGGTTGGGGGAGAACGGGAACCCGCTCACCTTCTTCGCGGTGGCTTCTCATTCGTCGGACTACTCCTTCACCGAGGAGACCGTGCGGAGCATCACCACGGGCGACGAAGCACCGTACCAAGATCAGGTGGGGAACAAGTATTCCCGTAAGAACAGCCAACTCGCGTTGGCAAACCTGAATTATGATATCAACAAAGCCCATCGTGTCGCGTACAACTTCATGATGCTGCACGCGACCAACGAGTACACGGGAGAATATAACGGACGGGATGCCGAGAAGAACCAGGACGACCCGTTCGGTGTCTTCTTCAGAAGGCAACAGATCAACGACAACCTCCTGCTCACGCACCAGTTGCTGTCGAATTGGACATTATCGAACAACCTTTCCTTAGAGGCGGGGGTATCTTATAACCATATAAAGGGGCGGGAGCCCGACCGACGGGAAAACTACCTTTACCTCACGCCCGATGGCTCTTACGCGCTCATGGGGAGCAACCGGCAGAAACGGTTCTTCTCCGAACTGAAAGAGAACGATTTCAACGCGAAGGCAACCATTTCTTACGCGCTGAACGATCGGTTTAATTCCGAGAACTCCGCGATCACCGTCGGCTACGACGGACGGTTCGTGAACGACGCCTTCGAATCGATCGAGTACAATTACGACCCCTATAATCCTTCTCCTTTTCACCTTGACGCGTTGCGCTTAGACGAGGTATACAACCCCTCGACCTATGACGATGGCCTTTTCGGTATGAAGCCGGGGGAACCCAATACCTACGATGTGAAAAAGCAGATCCACTCGGGATACGCGGAAGGGAGCTACCAGCTGGCACGGAACCTCACCGGGAACGCCGGCTTCAGGGTCGATCACGTGGATATGACGGTCGACTACGTGGTGGACCACGCGTCCCCCGGGAGCGAGTCGCTCGACAAGAAGCTCTACTACTTGCCCAGCGTGAACCTGAAGTACGACCTCGACGATAAGCACAGCCTGCGTTTCGGGGCAAGCAAGACCTACACCCTACCGCAGTCGAAAGAGATCTCGCCTTACCGCTACGTGAATATTGGCTTTGCCAGTCAAGGGAATGCCGACCTGAAGCCGTCGGATAACTATAACGTCGACCTAAAGTGGGATTACTACCTGAGTCCTTCCGAGTTGGTGTCGGTGACCGGATTCTACAAACGAGTACTTAACCCCATCGCGCGCGTCGAGGCGGGTAACTCCGCGGGGGTGCTTAAATACGACAACATCAGCGACTTCGCGAACGTGGCGGGGATCGAGCTCGAAGTACGGAAAAATCTTTTCAACCGCTTCAATA
>JAAYTC010000314.1 GCA_012518155.1 Bacteroidales bacterium
CCAAGAAAAAGAAAAAAATAAGGATCCGGACAAAACTATTTGTTCCGCTAGTATTCATTGTCGCGATCCTCTTTATCACCTATATCTTCCCGCGCCAGGGGAGTTTTAACTATTCGTTCGACGAGGGAAGGCCTTGGCAGTATGGTTTGCTAACCGCGCCCTTTGATTTTCCTATCTACAAACCGGCGGAACAGCTAAAAATCGAACAAGACAGTATACTGGAGTTTTACGAACCCTATTTCATAGTAAATGATGATACGCGGGTAAATGCACTGGCCGATTTTGACGCGGACGTCAACCTTAACACCCGTCTCTCGGAACTTCCCGCTCCCTATAAACTCTACATTCGGAATAAACTCACCGAGATTTACGAGAACGGCATCATGCGATCGGAAGATTACGACCGTATCCAACTGTCTCGCACCGGTGCGTTAAGATTGAAGCAAGGAAACGTGGCGGAATCCCGTCAAATTGAAACTTTTTACACCATCCGGTCGGCCTACGAAAAAGTCCTTGAAGATGCACCTGCCGATTTCGATGCATCCACACTGAAAGCCGCCAATATCAACGAGTATATTCGGGAAAACATCATTTACGATGCGAGCACTTCCGAAAAAGCTAGAAATGAATTCGTGCAACAGGTTGATATCAGCAGGGGCATGGTCCAACAGGGACAACGCATTATTGATCAAGGAGAAATAGTGGATACACGTACGTACAATATCCTATCTTCGCTCGAACGAGTTACCGAAGAGCGTAGCGGGGGTACCACCACGAACCTCGCGAGGGTTTTTGGCCACTTCTTGCTGGTTTTCCTCATGTTTGGATCGTTTTACATGTACCTGCTTTACTTCCGACCCACAGAGTACAGAAACCGGAAACACGTGGTATTCATGGTGTTGATGATTGTTATTTTCGTCACGCTTACCGCGGTTACGGTGCGGTTCGACCTCTTCAGCGTTTATATCATCCCCTATGCCATACTCACCATATTGATCCGCACGTTTATCGATTCACGAACGGCCCTGTTCGCCAGTCTCTCGTCAATCATCTTAAGTTCGCTCATGGTTCCCTACCCGTTCGAGTTTGTTATTATACAGATCTCGGCGGCGATGATCTCTATATTCATGCTAAAAGAGCTCTCCGAGCGCTCTCAACTTATCAAGAGTTCGTTTTTCATTCTTTTTACCTATATCGTGGTCTATATTGGGTTGGTAATGTATCAAGAGGGAAGCGTGACAGAAGCTGACTGGGTAATGCTTGTTTACTTCCTGATCAACTTCATTTTCATCCTGTTCTCCTATTCGTTGGTGTACTTGGTTGAGCGGTCGTTTGGTTTTATCTCGGGGGTAACGCTGGTAGAGCTCTCGAATATAAACAAGCCGCTTCTGAAAGAGCTCTCCGAGAAAGCACCGGGCACTTTTCAACACTCGTTGCAGGTATCCAACCTCGCAATGGCCGCGGCAAGTAAACTCGGGGCGAATGCTTCGCTGATACGAACCGGCGCGCTCTATCACGACGTGGGAAAGATGATAAATCCCGCTTTTTTTACCGAAAATCAGGCACCGGGGATGAACCCCCATTCGGGACTTCCTTTCGAAGAGAGTGCCCGTATCATCATCAATCACGTGAAAGATGGTGTGAAGATTGCACAGAAGCACAACGTCCCACAGCAGATCATCGACTTCATCGAAACCCACCATGGCATGAGCATGCCGAAGTACTTTTACAACTCTTGGAAAAACGCGAACCCGGGGAAAGAGGCAAATGAAGCCAATTTCCGATACCCCGGCCCCAACCCCTTCTCGAAAGAGACCGCCATCATGATGATGGCCGACGCGGTGGAAGCCTCTTCACGAAGCCTGCCGGAGTATACCGAGGAGTCTATTCGTAGCCTGGTAGAAAGAATTATTGATTCGCAGCTAAAAGAGGGTTATTTCAAGATAGCCCCAATTACATTCCGGGATATTCAAACAGTAAAAGATGTATTTGTCGAAAAGCTAGTCACCATATACCATTCACGCATCGCTTATCCGGAGCTCAAACGCCCGGAGTAGCGCGGTAATTACTCCCACTCGATGGTCGCGGGCGGTTTCGAGGAGATATCGTACACTACGCGGTTAACCCCTTTTACCTTGTTGATGATCTCGTTGGACACTTTCGCCAAGAACTCGTACGGGAGGCGCGACCAGTCGGCCGTCATGGCATCGGTCGACGTCACCGCTCTTAACGCGATGGTATTCTCGTACGTACGTTCGTCGCCCATCACCCCCACCGACCGCACGGGCAGGAGAATCGCCCCTGCCTGCCATACCTGGTCGTACAGTCCCGCCGCGCGTAGGCTCGAAATGTAGATATCGTCGGCCTCCTGCACGATCCGCACCTTCTCGGGCGTGATATCTCCCAAGATGCGGATGCCCAGCCCCGGCCCGGGGAACGGGTGACGATGAATCAGGTGCGGCTCCATTCCTAGCTCCAATCCTATTTTACGCACCTCGTCTTTGAACAACAACTTCAACGGTTCGCACAGCTTCAGGTGCATCTTCTCGGGCAATCCCCCCACGTTATGGTGGCTTTTAATGGTCACCCCGGTGATGGAGAGCGACTCTATAATATCGGGATAGATGGTCCCTTGCGCCAGCCACTTGATATCCGTTAGCTTCTTGGCCTCGCTCTCGAACACATCGATAAATCCTTTCCCGATAATTTTCCGTTTCTCCTCGGGATCGGTCACCCCGCTCAACTCCTTGTAGAAGCGCTCCTTCGCGTTCACCCCGATCACGTTGAGCCCCAAGTGCTCGTAGTTCTCCAGCACGTTCTCGAACTCGTTCTTGCGCAACAACCCGTGGTCCACGAAGATGCAGGTCAGGTTTTTCCCGATGGCCCTGTTCAGCAACACCGCGGTCACCGACGAATCCACTCCCCCCGAGAGGGCCAGGATCACCTTATCATCGCCCAAGGTCTCCTTTAGCTCCTTCACGGTAGCCTCGATGAACGACGCGGGCGTCCAATCTTTCTTCACCCCGCAGATGGCGAGGAAGTTATCTAGGATCCGTATCCCGTTCTCCGTATGGAACACCTCGGGGTGGAACTGCACGCCCCAGGTGGGTTCCCCTTCTACCCGGTACGCCGCGTACTCCACGTCCTCGGTAGAAGCGATCACGTTGAACCCCTCCGGCACGTCGACGATGGTATCGCCGTGCGACATCCACACCTGGTTGTTTTGCCCGATCCCTGCCAACAGCGGGTCGTCGCTCGCTTTCACGTTCAGACGGGCACGCCCGTATTCTCCGTTATCCCCTTTTTCGACCGCCCCGCCGGCCGATTTGGCCATCCATTGCGCGCCGTAACAAATGCCCAGCACGGGATACTTCCCGCGAATCGCCTCCATCTCCGCGGTGAACGCGTTGGGGTCGTTCACCGAAAACGGGCTCCCGGAAAGGATCACCCCCTTCACCGTTTCATCGTCGCGCGGAAACTTATTATAAGGCACAATTTCGCAATAGGTGCTTAACTCCCGCACGCGGCGGCCGATCAGTTGGGTGGTTTGAGAACCAAAATCGAGGATAATTATTTTTTCGTGCATAACCTGTAAAGATGAGTCGTTGTTTTCTGAATGCAAAGATAAAAAAAAGATCGGTTGATAGGATCGATGGGGCGATTTGATGATGTGATGATTCGGATTTTGTGTATAAGATTCCAAGATTTAGGCATGGGTGAGTGCTCACGCCTTACATTTATCCATAAAGAGAGAATATTTATCGTTTTTCAATATATTTTTATTGTTATATAAAATACTTGTAGTATATTTGCAGTGTTAAACCATTTTTTAAACAGCACTAATAACGTAAAACATGAGAACAGGGGTGAACAAAAGAGGATCTATCGCGCTGCTATCGGTACTGGCGGGAATCGCGTATGTTTATTTAGTAGGAATCGACTTCATCAATCATTGGGATGATCACGCGAACAGTTTCCGCGAGGGCTATAACGCTTCCGCGAGAGGAAGAACCGGCTTATTGCCACAGGAGTCGTTCTTATTATCGTTAAACGCGGAAAGTCTCCAGAATTATTACTCGGACTCGTTGATAAACCTGAAAACCAACCAGTATCTCCCGGCAAAACTCCATAGTGTAGACGTGGTTTATCAATTTAATGAATACAGGGAACTGAGGCAGGTGCTGAAATACAGGACAACCCTTTATATCGCCATGTTCATATCCATAATCTTATTGATTGCGGTACCGGTATATTTTTATACCATCATGGGTGCATTTTACAAGGACGATATTTTCAACCGCAGAAATATGAAGCGCCTTAACATATTGGGTATCCTGTTGATTGCTATTTTCGTGCTTCAATTGGTAATGGATATCACCTACTTTCATTACAAAAAATCGCTTATAGAGATTACCAACTATAGTCTTTCCATTCATCTGTCGGGAGCCGAATGGCTTTTCATGGGACTGAGCACGCTGCTGATCGCCCAAATCTTAAAACGATCGGTTGAGTTAAAAGAAGAACAGGAATTAACTATTTAACAGGAGGAGGATTCATGCCGATAATTGTCAATTTGGACGTGGAGATGGCGAAGAACAAGATCTCGCTGAACGAGCTATCGGAGCGGGTTGGGATCACGCCGGCGAACCTCTCGATCTTGAAAACGGGGAAAGCCAAAGCGATACGATTCAGCACCCTCGAGGCGATTTGCAGGGAGCTGGATTGCCAACCGGGCGATATCTTGGAGTGGAGAGCAGAGGAATGACAAATTTCCGACCTAAATGTGGAGCGGGAAAGAAACAAATTGCTATCTTTGAGTCTTACAAAGCAAAGTGAATCAATGAACATACGATATATCTGTCATATTATCCTTTTTATCGGGCTGGGTATACCGTTTCAAGCGCACGCGCAATCGCTGGATGAGGCCAAAGAGTGGTACCAGGAAGGCCGGTATGCCGAGGCGCTGCCCGTGTTCCAACGTGAGTATCAGGATAACCCCACCAACGCGCCCATCAACCAATGGTTGGGCGTGAGCCTTTACGAAACGGGTAGGTTAATTGAGGCACGGGAGTATCTCGAGTTTGCCTCCGGCCGAAGGGTTACAGAGGCGTATCTCTACCTCGGGGAACTGTACACCAAATTATACCGTTTCGATGAGGCGGAGAAGGAGTTTGAAAAATACCAACGGGCCAACCGAAGGAACCAAGAAGCATTGGACCGCTTGGAGCAAGCGAGGGAATACGCCGATCGATTGCAACGCGCGGTGAGCCGCACCGAGGACGTGCAAATAATAGATAGCTTACTGCTGCCCAAAAGCGAGTTTTTAACGGCGTACAACCTGAGCACCTCCTCCGGGTCGTTGATGCCCCTGAGCGAGTTTTTTAACGAACAGGTGGGCAGCGATAAAACACTTTACATGAACGAGAGGGGCGACAAAATATATTACTCCCGGGGGGATGAAACCACCGGCACCCACCTTTACACGATGGAAAAACTGATCGACGCGTTCGGGAACGAGAAGCCGCTGCCTTCGTCGATTAACGCCATGGGAAATCAGGCCTATCCTTTCGTGTTGAGCGATGGGCTCACGATCTACTTCGCGTCTACCGGGCATCAATCGTTCGGGGGATACGACCTCTACGTGACTCGCTACAACCTGGCTTCGGACACCTATCTCGTGCCCAACCAGTTAAATATGCCGTTCAACTCTCCTTTCAACGATTACCTGATGGCAATCGACGAGGAGAAAGGGGTCGGATGGTTCGCTTCGGATCGTTTTCAACCGGCCGACTCCGTCTGCATTTACACCTTTATACCCAACCAACGGGTTACCTTAGTGGAAGCGGTAGAGATGGAGAGCGAA
>JAAYTC010000041.1 GCA_012518155.1 Bacteroidales bacterium
CTCCCGATTACAGTCGTTCCGTTCAATTCAACTACCAAATGAATCCCCACGTGGTGGTATTGAAGCTCTTTCCCGGTATCTCGGAGGAGGTGGTTGCCGCCCATCTCAACATCCCCGGCCTACGGGGCTTGGTGCTGGAAACCTACGGAAGCGGCAACTCGCCCATCACCCCCTGGTTCATCAAGTTATTAAAGGGGGCCATCGATCGTGGCATCATTATCGTGAATGTTACCCAGTGCCTCTACGGCAGCGTGGAGATGCACCGCTACGAGAACGGTCGTCAGCTCGAGAAGTTAGGCGTGGTAAGTGGACATGACATCACCACCGAAGCTGCACTTGCCAAGTTGATGATCCTTTTAGGCCCGGAAGAGGCTTCCAAAGTAAGCCGGCTGATGGAAGCCTCGTTGAGGGGCGAAATGACCGTGAGGAGGCAGGGATAAGCACTAATTGATATGGATATCAGGCTGCAATCGTCATCCAGATCGGTGTCGTCGATTATAACTTTGCCAACCAAGAATTCTCTGAAAATTACGAGGCTTTCGTGCGTTGGGAGTTTTGAGGGAGAGAGATTGTCTTCTGACACCAAAAGAAAGTGTTCGCTTATATGCGAACGTTTGCGATAAATTATTATCTTTGTGAAGTAAATATCATCGTGATGATTGTTGTTTTTGAAAAGTTGTATTTACAAGAGTTGTACGAGCTAGGCAGGGCAAAAGGGAAAAAGCATCGCTTCCAGCCCGAGATAATATTACGCTATAAACGCTGCATAGACCTGATGATCCACGTGCCTGATCTCATTGCATTAAATAAATACAGAAGCTTGAACTTAGAGAAGCTTGTGGGTGACAAAGCGGGTATTTATTCAATTCGTGTAGACAGACAATATCGTATAGAGTTTGTTGTAACTAAATCGCAAGGAGAGATAAAAACAACAATTTGCAATATTATTGATTTATCGAATCATTACAAATAGAATTATGTTGACGTTAGAAAATATAAAATCAAATATGATAGCTAATAATTTAACATCCTTTGCCCCAACGCATCCGGGAGAAATCCTGAAAGAGGAGATTGAATTTCGAGGCCTTTCTCAACGGGGATTAGCGAAAAAGATGGGCGTGTCGCACACGGTGTTCAACGAGATACTCAATGCGAAGCGGCCCCTCACGGTCGAAATTGCCCTCCTCGTTGAAGCTGCATTGGGGGTTGACGCCGAACCCTTGATTGGAATGCAAACCCGCTATAATATTCAAGTGGCGAAAAGCAATGAAACGTTCTCGGAACGATTAAAGAACCTGCGAAGGGTTTGTGCAACCGCGGCGTTGTAAAATTAAGATAGGTATGTCTAATAGTACAAAGTCCTTTGATATTGAGTCAAATGTAGGCTGTTTTTTTAAATGCAAAATAGATCATTAGAAATGGTGTAATTACGCCATTATGAATGGTGTAGTTGAATTATTGTTATTGGAATAACTGTATTGAACCACTAAATCACCAATACAGGGTTGTTTTTCTTTCCCATTCAATCAATTTTGTCAGGGTGTATCTATTATTTAGTTTGTAAAGTATTATTATCGGGTTTTATTCACTGGAAACAGAAGAAAAATAAGTTGGAGAAATTCCCCCGTCTATATCGTTTATCCAACCTCCTGTAGCTCTTTTCAAAGATACATTATATTTCTTGATTAAAGTGTACGCGGAATAATCTCATTGTTTTTATTAACATTCATTTCGATACTGTTTGTTCGGTTTTCTGCCAAGTCTTGCTATAGTCAAAGTCTGATCAAACTCTTACCAAAGTCTTATCAAAGTCTTTTATTCTTCTATTATATTAGAGTTTGGTAAGAGGGAAATAAGAGTAAGGTGAAAGCTAAATATATGTTTTTATCCATGAAAATTACTAATTTGTAGGGGTTGATAGTAACAGGGAAAGCATCAAGTTATGGGTTCGTCAAAGACGAAACGGTGCTTTATCACAGAGGATGCTTTACTTTTTCGTTGAAAGCAACGGAAATAGACGCTAAGCAACAGACGCTGGCCGTTCAAGGGATGGGTTTAACGAAATTTGTTTCCCGCGATGAGGCAAAATCGCCGGGAGGAGTTTATCTTTGTTTTTCAAGGTCCGTCGTGCGATCAGTATAATTACAGCTAAAAATGAGACCTCTAAATGTTTCGTGGAGTACCTGTTTGATAAGGGGAGTTTGTAATTTAGCGCGTACGGAACTTAAATTAATCCCATAACGAGAACTACATGGATAATCTGGACTACGGGGTGACCGGCAACTGCCGTACGGCAGCGTTGGTATCGAGAAGGGGAAGCATCGACTGGTTTTGCTTGCCCGACTTCGACTCCCCATCAATTTTCGCGAAGCTCCTGGACGAGGAAAAAGGAGGGAGCTTTCATTTCGAGGTGTCGGACGACTACACCATCACCCAAAATTACCACGGGAATACGAATATACTGCTCACGCGGTTCGAATCGCCGGAACATGGCTTTATCGTGTTTGACTACATGCCGCGCTACCACACGGGGGAAAACCGGCACTATATGCCGCCGGAGATTCACCGCTACGTGCGGGTGATTAAAGGGCAACCAAAGGTGCGGGTGATCTATGACCCGCAAATTAATTACGCGCGTGAAGAGGTGCGCCACGAGATCGTGGGAAGCTACATAAAAACACATTCGGTAGAAGATTCCGAAGATAAAATGTACCTCTATACCAGCATGGACATGGAGAAGGTGATCCAGCGGGAAGAGATGGAATTGGATGATCACCACTTTTTCCTGCTTTCGTACAACCAGAAACTGGTGACGGTGGATATAAACCGCATCCTGTTGGAGTACGAACGGACGAAGGTGTACTGGTTGAATTTTGTGAACCGCTCCAGGGATTACCTGCAATACGATGGCATGATCAAGA
>JAAYTC010000315.1 GCA_012518155.1 Bacteroidales bacterium
CTTCCACGTCGGTCTGTTCCTGCGCGCTTTCGCTGAATGGCGAGATACTGATCAATAAAGAGAATCACGAGGGCCAATCGCACGCGTCGCTGCTGGGTCTTTTCGTTCATGAAATCATGGAATACGCACGGGCAGAAGGGATGCAGTTAGACGCGATAGCCGTCAGCAGCGGTCCCGGTTCCTACACCGGTTTACGAATCGGCGTGTCGGAGGCAAAGGGACTCTGTTACGGGCTGGATCTACCGTTAATCGCGATTCCCACTTCACGGCTCATGGCTTCGATGCTACTGGATAGAGTGGGCGAGGGGGAGTTGCTCTGCCCGATGATCGACGCCCGGCGAATGGAAGTATACGCCACTTTTTACGATCGCTCGCTGAACGTGGTTCGGGAGACCGCTGCCGATATCGTGGACGAGAATAGTTACATCGACCTTTTGGAAAAACACCAAATTGCCTTCTTTGGTAGCGGGGCCGCGAAGTGTCGCCCAGTGATTACCCACCCCAATGCCCGGTTTATCGATGATATACACCCCCTCGCGCTGGCAATGGTGCCGTTAGCAGAAGAAGCATTTCGCGGCCGACACTTCGTGGACGCGGCCTATTTTGAGCCTTTTTACCTGAAAGAGTTCGTGGCCACCGTACCGAAAAACAAACTTATTCCCCCGAAAAAGTGATCCCCTTGCTATCGCACCCCTGTTCAGTAGCGGCCATCTCTCGATGAAACGTATAGCACGTGAGGCTTCGAAGGGGAAGCTGTTTTAGGATACCACTTGGTGCTTTTCACGTCTTTTTTCCCTGTAATTCTTCACAGGGATCACCGTTTTAAGGCACGAGTCGTTCTTAATTAAGGCGCGAGACGCTGTTTGGTCCAACCCCCTTCGGTTTTGTGATAAACTACCCGGTCGTGCAGCCGGCTGGGACGCCCCTGCCAAAACTCCACGGCAGTAGGCCGAACCAAGAAGCCCCCCCAGTGAGGTGGGCGGTACACCGGTTCTTCCCGAAAGCGTTTTTCTTGTTCCTCCTGTAGCCGGTTCAGCTCTTCCCGGCCTTGCACGACCTTGCTTTGGGGCGACACCCAAGCACCGACCCGTGCCCCTTCGGGGCGAGAGTTGAAATAGTCGTCCGAAGCCTCGGGAGATAGCTTTTCTACTTCTCCTTCCACCCGTACCTGTCGCTGCAGCGTGTGCCAATCGAACACCAGTGCGGCATAAGGGTTCGCCATTAACTCTTCCCCCTTCCGGCTTTGGTAATTGGTGAAGAACACGAACCCTTCCTCGTTCACCTCTTTCAGCAAAAGCACCCGTGCCGACGGTTTCCCGTCTGCCGTTGCCGTGGCCACCGTCATCGCGTTCGGCTCCAGCAGTCCCGCCGCGATCGCCTGCTCCATCCACTCGTTAAATACCACCAGCGGGTCCGAAGCCATCCGCGTTTCATCGAGGCTCCCTGCTTCGTACTCCTGCCGCATTCCGCTTAATTTACTCATCTTTATATTGTAGATCTTTTAATTGCAAATATAGGTACTGCTCCCTTATTCTACAACTTGACGGGCAAGTAAGTTCAACTTTGAAGTACATCATTCAGGCTCTAAGTTCAACTTTTAAGTACGATACTCTGCTTGGGTGTGGAGGCGAGCACGTTTGCGAGGGGCCCTAAGTTCACCATAGAAGTACAACATCCGCGTGTTGTTTTTTGAAATGATCTTTTTTAGAGTGATCCATTTTCCGTATCTTCGTGGTTTCATAAACCTTGGCAAACAAAGCAGATGATACGAGCGGAAAAAATTTACAAGAGCTTCGGCTCCCTTCAGGTGCTGAAGGGGATCGACCTGGAGGTGCAACAAGGCGAGATCGTCTCGATCGTGGGGCCGAGCGGCGCCGGTAAAACTACCTTGCTGATGATCATGGGTACCCTTGAAAAGGCCGATTCGGGCAAGATCTTTATCGACGATCACGAGTTGAGTACCTTGGGCGAGAAAAAATTGGCCGCCTTCCGGAACAAGAACATCGGTTTCGTGTTCCAGTTTCACCAGCTCCTGCCCGAGTTTACCGCCTTGGAGAACGTGATGATTCCCGCGCTGATCGGTCGCTCGAAGCATGCCGACGCCGAGAAAAGGGCCAAGGAACTCCTCCAGCTCATGGGGCTCGAGGAGCGACTGGAACACAAGCCCGCTGAACTGTCGGGGGGTGAAAAACAACGCGTGGCGGTGGCCCGTGCCCTCATCAACGATCCGCTGGTGGTGTTTGCCGACGAGCCCTCGGGGAGTCTCGACTCCGATAACAAGGAGGAGCTGCACCGCCTCTTTTTCGAACTACGCGACAAACTGAACCAGACATTCATCATCGTCACGCACGACGAGCAACTGGCATCGATCACCGACCGTACCATCCATATGCTCGATGGCGAAATCGTATAATAATTTCAATACATATGAAGTTCAAATCCCTATTTATGGCACTAATTATTGGCGGAGGACTGTGGTCCTGTACCGGCACACCGGGAGCCTCCGACGCGAAGAAAGAGAACAAAAAGAATGAACCTTCGGAAGTGATCGGCAAGGCATCGCCCATGGTCGAGAACGGCATCATGACCCCCGAGGTGCTTTATAGTTTTGGACGGGTAGGAGACGTGGCGATATCGCCCGACCGGTCGCGTATCCTGTACCAAGTCACCTACGTGAGCATTCCTTATAACCGCACCAACTCCGAACTGTTCGTGATGAACAGCAGCGGCTCGGATAAAATGCAACTCACCTCTTCCAACTTCCGGGAGAGCCAACCCCGCTGGATCGGGAACGGCGATCGGATCGCCTTCCTGAGCAACGAGAGCGGCTCGTCGCAGCTATGGACCATGAACCCCGATGGTGGTGACAAGAAACAGCTTTCGGACGTGGAGGGGGGAGTCGACGGGTATATCTTTTCGCCCGACGAGACGAAACTGCTTTTCGTGAAGAGCGTGAAGTCGGTGGAGACCGCCCCCGATAAGCACTCCGACCTGCCCGAGGCGTCGGGTCGGATCGTGAACGACCTGATGTACAAGCACTGGGACCACTGGGTGGAGAGTGTTCCCCATCCCTTCGTGGCCGATATCTCCGACGGCAAGCTGACCAACCTCCGCGACATCATGGAAGACGAGCCCTACGAGTCGCCCATGGCTCCCTTCGGCGGTACCGAGCAGCTGGCGTGGAGCCCCGATGGTAAGACCATCGCCTACACCGCCCGTAAGAAGACGGGAAAGGAGTACGCCGTATCGACCAACTCCGATATCTACTTCTACGACCTCGAGAGCGGGGAGACAAGAAACATGACCGAGGGGATGATGGGGTACGACGTGAACCCGCTCTTCTCGCCCGACGGCACGAAGCTTGCCTGGCTGAGCATGGAGCGTGACGGGTACGAGGCCGATAAGAACCGCCTCTTCGTGATGGACTTGGCTTCGGGCGATAAAACCTACGTGACCGAGTCGTTCGATTACAACACCGAAGGCATCGTGTGGGGAGACGACAACCAGACCCTCTACATGCTTTCGCCCTATCAAGGAACCAATCGTATTTTCTCGGCCGATATCGTCACCCGTGAGATCACTGAGATCGCCGGGGGCAAGCACGACTATATATCTTTGGACCTCGTCGACGGCGGATTGATCGCCAAGCGCCAATCGATGTCGCGACCCGCCGAGATCTACCGGGTGGACCTGACATCGGGCGAAGCCACTGAACTCTCGTTCGAGAACAAGCATATCCTCGATCAACTCACCATGGGCGAAGTGGAAGAGCGGTGGATTGGTACCACCGACGGCAA
>JAAYTC010000316.1 GCA_012518155.1 Bacteroidales bacterium
ACCGAGAAACTGCGCCAAGAAAAGTACTCGCTCAACGAAGAGGAGTTGAAGCCCTACTTCAAGATGGAGAACGTGCGACAAGGGGTGTTCGAAGTGGCGAACCGGCTGTTTGGTTTGAACTTCAGAAAACTAGAAAATGTGCCGGTTTATCATCCCGAAGTAGAGGCTTACGAAGTGCTCGATGCCGATGGCTCACACTTGGCAGTTTTCTATACCGACTATTTCCCGCGAGAAGGAAAAAATGCCGGCGCGTGGATGAGCAGCTTCCGGATGCAGCAAGTTCGAGAGGGTGAAAATATTCGCCCGCTTATTTTCAACGTGGGTAACTTCACGCGCCCTACGGGCAACGCGCCATCGCTCCTCACACTCGACGAGGTAGAAACGCTTTTCCACGAGTTTGGGCACGCGCTGCATGGTATGCTCTCGAATGTTACCTACGTGGGACTAGCCGGCACGAGCGTTTCGCGCGATTTCGTGGAGCTACCGTCGCAGGTACTGGAGCATTGGGCATTCCATCCCGAAGTGCTTAAGCTTTACGCGTTCCACTACGAAACGGGAGAAGTGATCCCGAACGAGCTGATCGAAAAGATCAATGCTGCTTCTACATTTAACATGGGCTTCGTAACCACCGAATTCGTGGCGGCCGCACTCCTTGACATGGAATACCACACGAGAACCGAGGTGGGAGAAATCGACGTGCGAGCTTTCGAAAACCAAGCAATGAAGAAGATCGGGTTAATCGACGAAATTATCCCTCGTTATCGCAGCACCTACTTCTCACATATCTTTAGTGGCGGGTACTCCGCGGGATACTATGCCTACCTATGGGCTGAGGTGCTCGACGCCGATGCCTTCCAAGCATTCGTTGAAAATGGAATATTCGACCAAGAGACGGCTCGCCTATTCCGAGATAACGTGCTGTCGAAAGGGAACTCCGACGATCCCATGGAACTCTATATGAGATTCCGAGGGGCGGAACCCGATCCCGTCTATCTCTTGAAGAACAGGGGATTCGTGGAATAACGATCGAAACACGACTCCTATTTATATCACCGGATCATTTCAAGGAAAATTATCCGGTGATATTGTTCTTAAAAAGACAAAAAAAACGTATATTTGCACGCTAAAATCAGCGGGCGCGATGCAACAAGAAACATCAATACACACATCTACCTGACAGAATGCGAGTTGATGGTTTTTACAGCACCTGATTTATTAAGAGTGGCCTGCCGAAGAAAAAATGTAACAAAAAGTAATATTGAAATGCAAAACAAAGGATTCATTAAAGTTTTCAGTATTATCCTTACAGCTATCTGTTTGTTTTACTTGTCCTTCACGGTCGTGGGACGGCAATACAACAAGAAAGCGGATCAATACGCCAATGGAGACTTAGCCCTGAAGAGCCAGTATCTCGACTCACTGTCTACCGAAAAGGTATATCTCAACTACACGCTCAAACAGGTGCGTGAAAAAGAGATCGGATTGGGCCTCGACCTGAAAGGGGGGATGAACGTCGTACTCGAGATCGACGCTGCCGAAGTACTCACCACATTGGCAAATACCGACGACCCTCAATTCAACCAAGCCATGAGGGAAACGGTGATACAAAACCGCCGGGGAAGCGCGTCGGACTTTATCTCGTTGTTTCAACAAAACTACGAACAGATCGATCCGAACGGCCGATTGGCCAATATCTATAGCATCACCATGGGTGATAGAATCAGCCCAACCGCGTCTAATGGACAAGTGATCAGCGTGCTGCGTGATGAACTGACCAGCGTGGCCAACAACTCGTTCAACGTGCTTGCTACACGGATCGACCGCTTCGGGGTGGTTGCACCTAATATTCAAAAACTCGATCGTGCAGAACGTATCTTGGTAGAACTGCCAGGAATTACCGAGCCGGAGAGGGTTCGTAACCTATTACAAGGAAGTGCCAACCTCGAGTTCTGGAAAACGTATAACGTAAGTGAGTTGGGCCTCTACTTCAACGAACTAAATTCGCGGTCTAGCGAATACGCGATGGCGCAACGGTCGGCACTGACTGCTGAAACCACAGAGGTGGGCAACGAGGCCAACGGCGACGAAATGGAGGAAGGAACCGCTGAAGAAGACGCAGCGATTCAAGATACCACAAACACCATCGGAACCACTATTATTACCCCGGATGGCGAGGAAAAAAAGATCGTGATCACGAAAAGCTTCGTCGAGTATTTCAACCAACCTTACTTCGCGATGAGCGGTGCAATGGGCCCCGTGGTGGGTACAGTATCGAAGTTAGACACCGCGGAGGTAAACTTCTTGCTGAATCGCTTTAAAGATGTGTTCCCCGCCGACGTACGTTTCAAATGGGGTTTTAAACCGGTAGACCAACGAGAGACCTACTTCGAGTTGTTCGCGCTGAAGGGCGATGGGAGCCGTAGAGGCCCTGCCTTGGAAGGCGATGTCGTAACAAACGCACGGGCGGATCAAGGACAACAAGGCTCGGCGTGGGAAGTGAGCATGACCATGAACTCGGCAGGAGCCAGTCGCTGGGCCACCATCACGGGAGCAGAAATAGGCAAGTCTATCGCTATCCTACTCGACGGGTATGTTTACTCGGCACCTACGGTAAACAGCCGAATCGACGGGGGACGATCGCAAATCACGGGTAACTTCTCGCCGCAAGAAGCACAGGACTTGGAGAACGTTCTCAGGTCGGGTAAAATGCAGGCAGGAGTACGTATCGTGCAGGAAGACGTGGTAGGGCCTTCGCTGGGACAAGAGGCGATACGAGACGGGTTCGTCTCCTTTATTATCGCGCTCGTCGTGCTCTTTATTTTCGTTATCATGCTCTACGGTATTATACCGGGCATGGTGATCAATGGAGCACTACTGCTGAACTTCTTTTTCACGTTGGGTGCACTGGCAGCTTTCCAAGCCGTTCTCACGCTCCCCGGTATTGCCGGTATGATCCTGGCTCTCTCGATGGCGGTGGACGCGAACGTACTTATCAACGAACGTATCAAGGAAGAGCTGGCAGGTGGAAAGACACCACGCCGGGCACTGGAGGATGGATACAAGAACGCCTTCTCGGCTATCCTCGACGCCAATATCACCAGTATTATCAGTGGGGTGGTACTTGCCATCTTTGGATCGGGGGCGATCCGCGGATTTGCCATCACACTCGTGATCGGTATCACGGCATCTTTCCTTACCGCGGTATTCCTAACACGTATGCTATACGAAAACCGCATGGAGAAAGGAAAATGGCTAAACCTTACCTTTAGCACCGGATTCTCACGTGCCATGTTCAGGGACTACAATTTTACATTCATCCAAAACAGCAAAGGGGTACTCACCG
>JAAYTC010000005.1 GCA_012518155.1 Bacteroidales bacterium
ATCTGCCGGACGATTCTAGGTCGTACTTCCCTTGGATCACTTCGTTCGCGGCAACTACCTCGAACCCGTTCTCGTTTAACTCCTCCAAGGTGTGAATATTTCGCGCGTAAGAGATAACCTTGCCCGGTGCAATGGCCAAAAAATTGGCACCACTGTGCCACTGCTCTCGCTCCTGATTCCACTCATCGGCCTTTCCACCGCAAACAACGGGGTCTAACTCAACTCCCAACCGACGCAACAGGGGGAGGATGCCATCGGCTTGTGATATTTTAGATACCCTGCCATGCTCAATCTCGATATGTACCGTCTGGTAGGGCGAGCCACTCATGATTAGCGGTTTATAAATCATGGCCTTATCATGATCCAGTAGAGTAAATACCATGTCGAGATGGATAAACGACTCGGGCGAGTGAGGGAGTTGTTGCACGACCACGTGTTTTCTGCCGGTGCCGAATTTACAGAACTCTTTTACCAGCAAGTCGATTCCCTCCGAGCTTGTACGTGCCCCATTCCCTATTAAAAGTATATCTTCATTTACGACAAGTACGTCGCCTCCTTCAATCATTACGCGGGGATCATTTTTCGACAACTCGTGGGTCTTAATTAATGACGGAGTGCCAAATATGCCACTTTTAAATAGCGCTTCCATGATAAGTGTTTCCCGCGCCCGCACGTTATTGGCCATCTTGCACACTAACGCGCTTTGGCCAATGACCACCGAAGGGTCTCTCGTGAAATAAAAGTTATAGAGCGGATCCAACGCGTAATACTCCTCCCGAAGGAAATCGGTCAGCGTTTCAATTTGTAACGGCAACCCCTCTATAAGTACACTCGATAGAAGAGGGGCGGGGAGGCTTAGCAGATAATCCCGGTAAGAAGGAACCTGCTCGATTTCGCAGATCGAACGGATCAGTTCTGCCTTCAACTCGTCGTGCTCCAGTACCCGGGTCAGTAGATCGGATACCTGGTACACTTGGGAGCTTTTTTTAAGTACGCCCAGTAACTGATCGTACTCCTTTCGCGCGATAGAGAGATTTAATATATCACTGTATAATGCACGTTGTGCTTGGCGGGGAGTCATGTTCTCGACCTCCGCCCCGGGGTAATGCAATAGAACGGCTTCTAGTTTTCCAACTTCAGACTGAATGAATAACGGTGCGTTCGACTCGGCCATAAAAAGTGATGGTTTGATTATTTGTCTTACAAAATTATAAAATTTAACCTTATAGCCCCCCTTTTTGAAAGAAAATTCACTTTTGAATGGCTTATCAATTCATTATTTGAGTATATTTGTGGATGCGCCTCGGGGTTGCCATGAGTTTATTTCCTTTCTCCTGATGGTTTCCGGTGCGACCATGATCTAACTCCTTTGGGAAAACCAGGGGGAAGCAATTTTTAAATAGAGTAAACGTGTATGAGGCAAATTACCTTAAAGGATATCGCCAAAGCGCTTGATTTATCGCCATCTACCGTGTCCCGGGCGATGAGAAACCATCCGGCCATTAGCGTGACGACACGAAAAAAAGTCCAGAAATACGCGGCGGAACACAAATATAAACCCAATCCCCTGGCAATGCAGTTGCGGACCAATCGCAACAACACGATCGGGGTAATCGTGCCCGAAATCGTGCATTACTTTTTCTCCACGGCGCTCGCGGGTATTCAAGATGAAGCAGAAAAAAGCAATTATAATCTGCTATTTTGCCATTCGAACGAAGACTACGAACGGGAAGTGAGAAGCGTGACAACCCTTTTAGACGCTCGTGTGTGTGGAATTCTTGCCTCGCAGTCCAAGACTACCCGGGAGTTCAACCATTTTCAAGAGATTATCGATAACAACGTGCATTTGGTCTTTTTCGACAGGATCTGCACCGGAATCAATACCGATAAAGTGGTGGTGGACGATTACGCGGGAGCCTACAAAGCAGTAGAACACTTGATTGAAACGGGATGCAAGAAAATCGCGTATCTCGGGGCCACGTCGCTGTTGCCCATAGCAAATAATCGTCGAATGGGGTACGAAGACGCGTTGCGTAAACACAAGCTTCCGATGGACCCGAAGTTGAACATCGTGTGCGATACCGTGGAACTGGCACGAGAAATTATTCCTGAGATGTTGGCGCAATCACCACCGCCGGATGCCATCTTTTGTATCAACGACGAGGTGGCCGCGTACTGCACGCAATTTGCCACGTCGATGGGTTTCAATATTCCCGACGATCTCTCGGTATGCGGGTTTACAAATAGTTACCTCACCGAAGTTACGTATCCAAAGTTAACCAGCGTGGATCAACATGGCTACAAAATGGGGCAAACGGCCGCGCGGTTGCTGATTAACCGTATTGAAGGGAAAGAGACGAAAAGAGGGGTGGTGAGCCGATTGATAAAAACAGAGCTGGTAGTGAAAGGATCTACCCGATAATGAAATCCTTAATAATTCAAACCAACAACATACAGAACCATTGAATATGAAGAAGAGACGACTTTCTTTTTGGGAGATCTGGAACATGAGTTTCGGATTCCTCGGCATCCAATTTGGATTTGCATTGCAAAACGCGAACGTGAGCCGTATATTCGAAACGCTGGGTGCTCGAGTGGAAGATATCCCCATCTTGTGGATTGCCGCTCCCGTAACCGGGCTTATCGTGCAGCCAATCATCGGGCACCTGAGCGATAAGACATGGAGCAAATATGGACGCAGGAGGCCTTACTTTATGATCGGGGCCATCTTTACCACGATGGCACTGTTTTTTATGCCTAACTCTCCCTCACTGTGGATCGCGGCAGGGATGCTCTGGATCATGGATGCGTCGATTAATATCTCGATGGAGCCTTTCCGAGCTTTCGTGGGCGATAACTTACCCACGGAGCAAAGGACCATGGGTTTTGCCATGCAGAGTTTTTTTATTGGAACGGGGGCGGTCATCGCATCAGCTCTTCCTTATATCCTGACCAACTGGTTCGGGGTTCCCAATACGGCCGAAGAAGGCATCATCCCACAGTCGGTTAAACTTTCGTTCTATATTGGAGGGGTGGTTCTTTTTGCTTCGGTGTTTTACACGGTTTTCACGTCCAAGGAGTATTCCCCCGAGGAGTTGGCGGCCTTTGAAGAGGCCAAGGAGAGAGATACCGGCGTGAAAATGATGACGAAGCCTCCCGTTACATCGTCAAGGTTTCTTAAAACTGGCGCGTTGTGGGCGTTGGTAGGGTTGCTGGTCACGTTAATTACCCTGTTTTCAGGCATGGGAAACCAAAATGGGCAACTCTACATAGTGGGAGCGCTTTTGCTGGTGTTTGGCGTTATACTGATTTTATCGGGGTTGATCACCGGGAAAAATAGTCGCCAAAATGGATTGGTTGGGATTATGAACGACCTGCTGCATATGCCCAAGACAATGGGGCAGCTGGCCATTGTTCAGTTCTTTTCATGGTTGGCATTCTATGCCTTATGGATATATACCACCCCGGCTGTAACGCAGCATATCTACGGGACTACCGACTCCACATCGCACTTGTACAATCAGGGTGCCAACTGGGTAGGGGTGCTGTTTGCCGTGTACAATGCGGTATCGGCCCTAAGCGCGTTCCTACTGCCATTGATTGCACGTCAAATAGGGCGTAAGGGCACGCATTCCATCGCGTTGGTTGTGGGAGGGATATCGTTTATCTCACTCTACTTCGTGAAGGATCCCATGATGTTACTAGTTCCCATGATCGGGGTAGGTTTCGCCTGGGGAAGCATCCTGTCGATGCCCTACGCGATTCTAACAGGATCGCTTCCGGCAGCGAAGATGGGTACCTACATGGGAATCTTTAATTTCTTCATCGTGATTCCACAGATTTTGGCCGCGAGTATCCTTGGTTATATCACGAGCACGTTGTTTCACGGGCAGGTGATCTTAACGATGGTACTGGCAGGCTTCTCCCTTATCTTGGGAGGGGTGTCTGTATTCATCGTCCAAGATAAGGACGATATCTATCGTCTAAAAAAAATGAACGTTTAGATGGCCGAATTAACCCAGGTGGGGCTTGAGTTGTTCCACCCAGTTGATGATTCGCTCTTCCGTTAGATCGGGCTCGTAATCATCGTCAAGCGGTAAGCCTACGAATTTATCGTCTACTACCGCGCGGGAGTATTCAAAGTCATACCCGTCGGTAGGCACTTCACCGATGAAGGTAACCCCTTTTTCTGCTAGAATCTCGTAGAGTATACCCATGGCATCAACGAACGAGCTGGGATAAATGGAGGCATCCCCAAGACCGAAAAGGGCTACAGTTTTGCCCTTGAGGTCAAGTTTTTCTAATTTGGGATAGAAATCATTCCAGTCGTCTTGAAGGTCTTGTACCCCCCAAGTGGATACACCGAGGATTAACACATCATGGGTGAGGAAGGGTTCTTCGTCTCCATCATAAATATCTGACAACGTGGGTGAATAATCGGCCAGGAGTTCTGCCATACGCTCTGCAGCGTCCTTCGTGTGTTCGGTACTGGAACCGTAAATGATTGCTATCGATTTCATATAATGATACTTTTTTTGTTTGGTACGGGCCTTCTGTTTGCCGCGCTTCGTCGGAAAACGGGCCACCACCTCACTGTGTTTTTAATTTTGTCAATGATCACAAAGTTAATATAACTTTTAAAACTATGAACCTTTCATGAAAAAATCTATGGGACAAACAGACTGCCTATAGGACTTTGCCGAGGCTTTCCCGAGTAATAGGGCGTCAATTAAAAATAATTAAGAAGGAACCGCCCTTATTATATAGAAAATTAACAAAGCGGTTCCCCCTCTTTTTTTAAATTTGCATTGCTGTGTTTGCAGCTTTCATTCTAATGAACAGGGATTCGTTTGAAGAATTGTTTATAAGACTGATTGTTAGTTCTTAAAGAAACTATTTGATCTAAAATTCAAAAACCGTAGTTCTATCTCTTTTCGGATGAACATCTGTTCAGGAATGTAAAATTTAACATTTTTGTTCGCAATGGCATTGTGCAAATTCGTTTGCATCCTGCCCTTTTTTATGGCAGGAACCGCGCCATTCCGCTACATGTAGGCTATATATTATCAAACTAAAAATAAATATATCCTAATTGTGAATGAGTTATGAAGAGATGTAAATTGAGATTTTGGGCCATTTTTTTGGCAGCAGGCGTGGTTTTGTCACCATGGGCTAACGCGCAAGAGAAAGGAGTGGCTCCTGTTTTAAAAAATGAAACGATTGCAGAAGAGGAGTTAATGCCGGTTACGGCAGAAGTACGATTGGAAGAGGAAAAAACGGCGGAGCAAGCACGCTTGTTCCTTTACACCCCATACACGAAACTTTCCGCCCCTCCCGGGGAGACCATCAACTACAGTATCGATATCGTGAACGACACCAAGGAATTGAAAAACCCGGATATCTCCGTGAAGGGGATACCCAGCGGCTGGGAGTGGGAGCTGAAGTCGGGCAACTATATAATCAACCAGATGGCGGTGATGCCGAACGATAAGAAATCGTTTAACCTTCAAGTAACTATTCCTCACAGGGTCAACCGAGGCAGTTATCGATTCGTGGTCAGTGCCGGCGAGGAGGCCGAGCTGCCGCTCACCATCACGGTCACTTCGCAGGGAACATTCAAGACCGAGTTCAACACCACTCAACCCAATATGCAGGGGACATCTACCTCCAATTTTAATTTCAATGCCACCCTCAACAACAAAACCGCGGAGACGCAACTGTATGCCTTGATGGCTACCGCTCCCCGGGGGTGGAACGTTCTTTTCCGTGTTGCGGGGAAGCAGGCCACATCGGCGCAGGTGGAGCCGAACGCGACAGAGAATATTAGCATCGAGATCACTCCCCCGGGTAACGTGGAGGCGGGTACCTATTCCATACCGGTTCAGGCGACCACGGGAACCACGTCCGACGAACTGGAGCTGGAGGTGGTGGTGACCGGTTCGTACGATCTGGAGCTGACTACCCCGAGGGGATTGCTTAGTTCCGATATCACGGCGGGCGATACCAAACGGATCGATCTGGTGATACGCAATACCGGGTCAGCTGAGTTGAAAGACATCAAGCTCTCGTCGAGCAAGCCGGCGGAGTGGGAAGTGAGCTTCGAGCCGGTGTCGATTGAGTTGCTGGCGGCCGGTGAAACGGAGAACGTGCAAGCGGTGGTAAGGGCTTCACGAAAGGCGATACCGGGTGATTACGCGTTGAATATGAGTGCCAACACGCCGGAGGCAAACAAAAGCATCAGCTTCAGGATGACGGTGAAGACGCCCATGCTCTGGGGATGGATCGGCGTGGGCATCATTCTCCTGGTGACGGCGGTGATTCTGTATCTGTTCCGTAAATTTGGGAGGAGGTAGCGTATGGGACAACCTATCATCGAGATGACCGGCCTGACCAAGCGATACAACCGGTTCACGGCGGTCGATCGTATCGATTTGAATATCAGGGAGGGTGAGATTTTCGGGCTGTTGGGCCCCAACGGCGCGGGAAAATCGACCACCATCCTGATGATTTTGGGATTGACGGAGCCCACGGGGGGGAAGGTCTCGGTACGCGGGATCAACTCCACGACCCACCCGGTGGAGGTGAGGCGAAGAGTGGGGTACTTGCCCGAGGACGTGGGGTTTTACGAGGATATGACGGGGTTCGAGAATCTTGTCTACACCGCGGAGCTGAATGGAATCTCGCGAGGAGAGGCCAAAGAGAAGGCGGTCGAGCTGCTTCACCGGGTAGGGCTGGGAGAAGAGCTGAAAAAGCGGACCGGCCAATACTCCAAAGGGATGAGGCAAAGGCTCGGGTTGGCCGATGTGATGATAAAGAACCCGGAGGTCATCATTCTTGATGAACCCACCTCGGGGATCGATCCGGCGGGCGTGCAGGATTTTATCCGTCTGATTCAACAGTTGAGCGATGAGACTGGACTGACGGTTCTTTTCTCGTCGCACCACCTGAATCAGGTGCAAACGGTGTGCGATCGGGCGGCGTTGTTTAATCAGGGGCGTCTGCTGACGGTGCTCGATATAAACGACTTGAAAGATACGCCGGGTAGGCTGGAAGAGGTGTATAACGACTATTTGGGAGGAGGAAACGATGAAGAAAATGAGGAGTAATGAACGGAATAAGACGAGGAGTAAAACAAAGAATCCGTTCTGGGTAATTGTTCGTAAAGAGGTGGGCGACTACGCGCGAAGTTGGAAGGCACTGATTCTGATTATTTTGATTACCCTCACCTGCATGAGTTCACTTTACAGCGCGTTGAGCAGTATTGGCGAGGCCGTGAAGTCGGGCGCGACGGACGACACTTTTCTCTTCTTGAAGCTGTTTACCTTGTCCGACGGCGCGTTGCCCTCCTTCGCGGTGTTTATCGGTTTTCTGGGGCCTCTCCTTGGCATCGCGTTGGGATTCGATGCCATCAATAGCGAGCAGAACAAGGGAACGTTGAGTCGGCTCATGTCGCAACCGATCTATCGGGACTACATCATCAATGCCAAAAGTTTGGCCGCGTTGTTGGTGATAGGAACCTTGCTTTTCGCGCTGGGTTTCCTGGTGATGGGGTTTGGACTGGTATTTATAGGGATTCCGCCGACCGTGGAGGAGTTCCTACGCGTGGTGATTTTCCTGTTGCTATCGCTGGTCTATATCGCGTTTTGGCTCTACTTATCGCTCTTCTTTTCTATTATTTGTAAGCAACCCGCGACATCGGCGTTAGCAGGGTTGTCGGTATGGTTGTTTTTCTCCGTTTTCTACAATATCATCTTAAACGTGGTGGGCAAAGCGTTGAGTCCCTCACCCATGGCGATGCCGCATCAGGTCTTCAATTACCAGAAGCTGATGGTGAACCTCCTGCGCTTCTCGCCTAACGAGCTCTTTCAGGAGGTGATTATGACCATGTTGATGCCGACGGTGAGGAGTCTTGGACCGCTTACCTTCGAGCAGGTGGACGGGGCGTTACCTAACCCTCTCACGTTGGGGCAAAGCCTGCAGGTGGTGTGGCCCCAGCTGATCGGCTTGATCGCGATCGCGCTTGTTTTCTTTTTACTTTCTTATATTTCATTCATGCGAAAAGAGATTCGTTCGAGGTAAAAATAGGTAATTGTGGAGGCTGTCAAAAAAAAAATGTGCATCTTTGAATTAATTTTGGTTGGATCATGTTTAAAAGTAGAGAACACGCATCAAGCTGGCTTATCATACTAAGCTTTATTATAGCCCTTTATTCATGCGGTACTAAGGAGAAGGAGCAGGGTGAGGAAGAAACTCAAGAAATGGAGTGCCAACTTTCGGAATACGGGATTTGTCTGGATTCACTGGATATCACTCGTTACACGATCGAGCGGGGGGAGCATTTTGCCTCGATTCTCTCAAACTTGGGGTTTACACCCACTCAAAGTGAAAAGATTACCGGGGCAATCAGTTCCTATCTGTCTCCTTCCCGGCTTCAGATCGGCAATACCTATTCAGCGATCACGGAGCAAGACACCGCGTCTACCATACGATACCTCGTGTTCGAGAAGAATAGGACCGACTTCGCGGTCGTGGAGATACAACCCGATACGGTGCTTGCCTACGAGGATGCTCGCCCCGTGACGCTGAAGCGAGAATATGCCGAGGGAGTCATCACCTCGTCGATGTGGAACGCTATCGTCGGGGCCGGTGCCCCGGCACTGCTCGCGCTCAAGCTCTCGGACGTGTACGCTTGGCAGATCGATTTTTTTGACGTGAAGGAGGGGGACTCGTTCCGGGTGATGTACGACGTGGCCTATATCAACGATACCAGCATGGTGGATGTAGCCAATATCGAAGGGGCCGTTTTCACACATCGAGGAGAAAAGTATCGTGCCATCCCGTTTCAACAGGACTCGGTGAGAGAGTATTTCGACGAGAGCGGGAATAGCTTGCGGAAGGAGTTCCTGAAGGCACCGCTCGATTTTATTCGTATCTCTTCCCGTTTCTCGAACGCTCGTTTTCATCCTGTTTTGAAACGTTACCGTCCCCATCATGGCGTGGACTACGCGGCTCCCACGGGCACGCCCGTGAAGACGATTGGGGACGGCGTGGTGATCGAGCGAGCCTACCAAGGAGGGGGGGCTGGGAACTACGTGAAGGTGCGGCATAATTCGGTTTATACCACTACCTATATGCACCTTAGTCGCTTCGCAAGCGGCATCCAAAAAGGGGCGACCGTAAAGCAGGGGCAAGTGATCGGTTACGTAGGGTCAACGGGGTTGTCCACCGGCCCTCATCTCGACTTCCGGGTGCACAAGAACAACCAGCCGGTGAATCCCCTGACCATCGATTCCCCCCCGTGCGAGCCGGTTAAGCCGGAGCTATTGGATAGTTTTCGGCTGGTTCAGGAGCAGGTGCTAACAGAACTGGACAGCTTGCGCTTGATCAATCGAGTGATCGCACAGTCAACCGATAGTCTCTCGTTGGACTCTCCCCGTACCTAATCACGCAACCTGAGCAATTACTCCTCGAACGTGACGGTTCTACCGGCAGGTGCGGGGGAATTCCGGGTGATGAGCAACTACTCCTCGAAGGTGGTGTAAATTAAGAAACTGTTTGCCGGTACGGTAATGTTCATCGTTTCAGAGTGGACGTAGAGGGTATTCGAACTCATGTAATTATGCCATAATCCCGTGCTGGGGAAATGGGTGGAAGCGGTAATTGACCGGTTCGTGAAATTGCCGATCACGACGACCTGCTTTGATTCTCCAAAAGAGGAGAGGGTTATAAAGCGGCCAGCTCCCCAGAAATATTCATGCCATGCTTGTACCGGGTCGTTTTCCGGTGGATTTTTCCAATCAAGTTCAGCCGTCGCGTTAAGCAGTTCCGGGTGGTCGAAACGGAGCGCGATCAACTTGGCGTAGGTGTCGTACAGTCCTTTTCGCTCTGGCACTTCAAGATAACTCCATTTGATGGGTTTTCTACCCGTGCGCCCATTCTCGTCAATGGAAATATCGTATCCTAACTCACCAAATTGCCAGATCATCTTGGGACCGGGCACGGTAAAGAAGAAGGCCGCGTTGGTGCCCAATTGCGACATCCTGGTGCCGAGGTCTGTTTTTAGTCCTTCCACTCCCCACTGGGTCTGCTTGTAGGCTGCCCGTTCCTCGTCGTGGCTCTCCATGTAGCTCACGAGGCTGTTGACGGGGCGAACCGGGATTGTGGCGGTCGAGGTGTTGTAGTAACTCCAACGGAAATCGGACTCCGATGGATACCCCATGGCCGTTTGCGCGTATTGCCAGCTCATGTTTCTCCATAGCATCATTCCCTCGTTCGCGAGCTCCGTCTCTTCGGTATCGTCCGCGAAGTGCTCCAAGATTACCAATGCATCGGGTTTCACCTCCATAACGGCGTTGTTATACTCTTTGAGAATGGCCACTCGAGTGGGATCGTATAGGTGTGCGTTCCCCTCGTTGCTGGGCTGGTTGGTGAACCCTTTGGTGAGGTCGAACCGGAAACCATCGATGTTATACTCTTCCAGTAAGAACTGGAGGTTTCTTTTCACGAAAGCCTTCACGAGCGGCGATTCGTGATCAAAATCGTGAAAGACGGAGTAGGGGTGAGGCGCATCCACGTTGAAGTAGGGGTTATTGGGTGCCGTTTTATTGCTGGAGCTGTTCCACCACATTTTAGCAAACGGGTTGTCGCCGGTTGCATGGTTATACACCACGTCAAGGATCACGGCTATGCCTCGCTTATGGCACTCGTCGATGAACTCTTTGTACATCCGGTCGGTGCCGTAGGCCTTGTCCATCGCGAAAAAGAACGCGGGGTTGTATCCCCAGCTGTCGTTTCCATCAAATTCTTGTACCGGCATCAACTCGATAGCATTCACTCCCAGCTCAACGAGATAGTCGAGTCTCTCGAGCGCGCCTTTTAGATCACCGCTCTCGGTGAAATCGCGAAGAAGTAGCTCGTAGATAACCAAGTTGTCTCGAGAGGGCATCTCGAAATCGGCTACTTGCCAGGTGTAGGGGGCTTCTTGGGTTTTAAATACCGACACAATGTCGATGGCTCCTTCTGGGTATTCCATAGTTTCATCGTACGTGGGAGTAGGGATGTATGAATCGTTCCACGGGTCTAATATCTTACGGGCATAGGGATCTGCCACACGGATCGGCTCATTCTCCGATTCCCCCACGTAATACTGGAAAGCGTATTCACTGGAAGGGTTCAGTCCTTCTATCGTTATCCACCAGCAACCTGCTGTTGGATCGTAGGTCATCTTCGAATGTTCATCGTTGCTTAGCGTCCAGTCATTGAAGTCGCCCACCACGTGAGCAAACGCTTTGCGGTTGCCATTTCTGTCCTTATCGTACAGGACGAGCGTGACGGAGCTACTGCTTATCACATTGATACCGTGATGTAGCCCTTCCGGCATGGTACCGTTTGTCGCGGGGCCGGGCTGAAAGGCGCTAAACTTGGTGTCGGTAACGTCAATAAATAGGTCCTCGGTCTGCTTCGTGCCATCAGAAGAGCGGACGACGATGCCTAACTTGGTGACGGGAGTACCTTCTGCTCCATACCACTCTCTGATCGTAGGGCCAAGCTGTATACTCCATACGTTTTGCTGGCCTGTAACCTTACTCATTTTGCATATTGGCAGGTTTTGATCCCATTCCGCGGGTACAAATCGCCAAACACCTTCCGTGATTACCCCCGTGTGGATATAGGGATCGCCCGAGTAATTATAAAGAGGAGATCCAGTAGCCGCTCGGTAGTAGAGTGTGAGGGATAGGTCCGCGTCCGCGTCTTTGGGATCCCAAGAAAGACCTACTGGGATTTCAGTAGGCGGATCGGGATCCGGGTCGGGAACTGGATCGGGTGTAACGATCGGCTCATCTCCGCAAGCGTAAGCGAAGAGCAAGAGAAAAAACAGATAGAGTACGCGGGAGCAATCTTTCATTATTTGAGTCTTTTTTCGCGGTCGAGCATCTACAGCTGTACCTTGTTATTCAGAATGTTTACTCTAGAAGGAGGATCTCTTTTGGAGAAAGCGTCAGCGTGCTTCCGAGTGTTATATTTCTGTCCGATAGGAAATCCTTCCAAGTTGTTTTACCTCCTATTGACTCGCTATAGCGATCGAGGTTTATCTCCACCTCGTTGGAGGTTCCGTTCATGAAAACGAGCACGTTCTCGTCGCCAATATAGCGTTCGTAGACGTACACTCCTTTTTGAAGAACGTAATGCTTCATATCGCCGTAAGCGATCACGTCATTGCCTTGCCGCCAATGAAGAAGTTGGCTCA
>JAAYTC010000042.1 GCA_012518155.1 Bacteroidales bacterium
ATCTATCTCATCAATAGATAATTTAATGTCATATAGAGACTTAAGCGCTTTCTCGTCCATAGATTAGCTTTTTATCCCGATCAACAATTTTTCTGAATATTGGATTTTTTATGGCCTGATCTTCAACAATATCTACAGTGCGATTTAAAGTTTTTTCAAGCTCATCCTTGAAATCCATGTAGTTGTCAAAATAATCATTTAATTCTATCGTATCAAATAGAACCAGCATGTCAATATCACTGAACTCGTTGAAGCTATCGGTTAGGATAGAGCCAAATAGATACAACTCTTTTACCCTGTACTTTTCGCACAGTTTAATTATCACATCTTTGTTTTTGTCAACCAAATGCATAAAATTGAATATAGTCCGATGCCTGATACGTCTAATACCCTGTAAATATACAACTTTCGTGGACAAATACAACAATAAAGGCAACCGAAAGGAGGTTTAACAAGAATATTTTTTACTTTTACAGCACGAAGAACTCGTTATGTCACAAAAATCACTCTATGGGAATAATATAGGGAGACCGTTTGGGATATACTGCTAATTTAAGTTTCGCATGCATCAATTATTACAATCACAGCTAAAAACGAGGCCTATAAATGTTATATGGGGCACCCGTTAGATGAAATAGGTGCGATCTGATAAGCTGTTCGAAGCGAAGCAAGTTACTTATCAGATAGCCTATAAGTCTACAACGGGTCATAAAACATTGTTAGCCGAAGATTTAGCTGTAGTTGTAGTGCATGCGAAAATTGAGCAGCTAAGTATTGAGGTGGATGTCCTTAACTGGTCCTGGGTCATCGAACTAAATTTTAATCGTATGAAACACTTATCACGTCGTTTTATCCCCGCTTTATTCGCGGCTACCTTCCTGATGTTTGCCGGCTGCACGGTCAAGAGTACCAAGGAGATCGATCCCGAATTTGCCCGCTACATCTCGGCATTCACCTACGGGAATGTATCCACCGACGCGTTTGTTCAAGTTGAGCTCGCGCAGGAGGTTCCGGCGGTGGAGTTGAACGCGGAGATCGAAGAATCGCTGTTCACGTTTTCACCTTCGCTGAAAGGGCAGGCCTTCTGGGTTAACGGCAACACCATCCGCTTTATGCCCGAAGCGGGCCAACTACAGCCTGGAAAAGAGTATAACGTGACGTTTCACCTGGGAAAAGTGCTGAAGGTAGAGGATAAATTCCACCAATTTCGTTTCTCGATCCGGGTGAACGAACAGAACTTCACGGCGGATATTCTTCCTTACGAGCCGATGAGCTCCTCCGACCTTACTTGGAACAGGGTGGAGGTGATGCTCCACCTCTCCAATCCCGTCGCCGCGGACGATGTGCCCAAGCTGTTCGAGGTGAAGGGCTCACGGCATCATCATGTGCAGGTCACGGCTTCTGGAGCATCTTCCTTTCGTGTACTGATCGATAGCTTACAGCGCTCCGCGAAGCTCGAGCAATACGTGGTGACCATCGATGGAAAGGCCATCGACTCCAAGAAGAAGTTGGAGCACACGGTCGACATTCCCCCCTTTTCCACCGATCACTTTGAGGTGATCGACGCCCGTGTAGTGAAGACGGGCGACCCGCATATACGGATTACTTTTAGCGATCCCGTCTCACAAAGACAGGAACTGCAAGGACTGATCGTCCCTTCGGGGGTGAATAACTTCACCTACCGGGTCGACAAAAACGTGATCAAGCTTTACCCGGAGACCTTCCCCAGTGGGCAGGTCGACCTGCAAATCCACCAAGGAATCCAGAACATGGAGGGGCTGACATTGGAAAAAGCCTACCATTATCAATTGCAAATCGAGAACGATAAGCCCCAGATTAAGTTCGAAAAGAGCGGCAACATCCTGCCCGACGCGGAACAGCTGTTGTTGCCCTTCAGCGCGGTGAACCTGTGGGCGGTGGATGTGCAGGTGGTGAAAATATACCAAAGCAACCTGCTTTATTACCTGCAGTCCTCCTCCCTCAACAACAACCAACCGGGGGGCGAATTACGCCGCTTTGGCCGGCTGGTAATGAAAAAGCGGTTTCGTCTCGACAGCGATAAAGCGATGGACCTCACCAAATGGAACCATTTCACCATCGACCTCTCCGAGATGATCGAGAAAGACCCCGGGGCATTATACATGGTGCAACTTTCGATGCAAGCCGATTACTCGCTTTACCCCTGTGAGGGCATGCGGCCGAGGATCCCGGAAGAGGAGCGACTGAAACGGTTCTCGGATGAGGTGCTTTCGGATGAGGAAGAAGCGGTGTGGGACGAGACGATGCCCTATTACTACGAGCCACTCGACTGGAGCATCTACAACTGGGAAGAACGGAACGATCCCTGCAAGCCTTCCTACTTCATGAACCGGGAACGTACGGTGCAGACCTTGGTCATGGCTTCCAACGTGGGCATCATCGCAAAAGCGGGACAGGATCAAAACCTGACTGTCGCGGTGACCAATATCCTTACTACTCGCCCTATCGTGGGGGCGGGGGTGACCGTCTACAATTACCAGATGCAGGCCATCGGTTCCGGGAAGACGGACGGGAATGGCTTCACGGAGATCAATTACAAGGGAGGGCGACCGTTCGTCGTTTCCGCGACCAAAGGCGATGATATCGGCTACCTCGAAGTAAAAGAGGAGGTGTCGTTATCGCTCAGTCGCTTCGATGTGAGCGGCAAAGAGATTCAGAAAGGATTAAAGGGGTACGTCTATACCGAGCGGGGCGTTTGGCGGCCCGGAGACACTGTTTTCGTCTCCTTTATCTTGGAGGATAGAGAGCGGAAACTGCCCCAGGGGCACCCTGTCACCTTGGAGGTATACACTCCTCGTGGGCAGTTTTATCAACGGCAAGTAAAGAGCGAGGGACTGAATGGCTTCTATAGCTTTAGCGTGGCGACGGACCCTGCCGTGGAGACCGGCATGTGGCAAGCACGGGTGAAGGTGGGAGGTGCCACGTTCCACAAGTCCCTGCGAATTGAGACCATCAAGCCCAACCGGCTGAGGGTACGGCTCGAGACCGACTCCATCATTGATGCTTCGGGAGGAGTGATCACCGGGCGGCTCACCTCGCGCTGGTTGCATGGAGCACCCGCTTCGAACTTGAAAGCGGAGGTAGACCTCACGCTCGTTGCTTCCGATAACCCGTTCCAGGGCTACCTCGGCTACACGTTCAATAACCCGGTGGTGAAATTCGAGACGAGCCGCACGAAGGTCTTCGAGGGAGTCTTAGATGCCTCCGGGGCGGCCACTGTGAACGCTAAAGTGCCGGTCGCCGAAAACGCGCCGGGGATGCTGCGAGGGAACATTCTTTCGAGGGTCTACGAAGGAGGCGGCGATATGAGCTTCTACGGGCAAACGGTCTATTACTCTCCCTATCGTACCTACGTGGGAGTGAAAGCCCCTTCCGCGCGCGCCGGCGAATTCCTGGAGACCGACACGCCCATTGCATTTGATGTGGTTACCGTGGACGCGTACGGCCGACCGGTCGCCGGTAACGTGGAATACAGCGTCTACAAGCTCAATTGGAGCTGGTGGTGGAACAGCGCCGGGGAAGACCTGGGTGCTTACGTGAACAACACCGCGGCCAACGTGGTGGCCACGGGAGAAGCTGCCTTGTCGAACGGCAAGGGTAAGATCAATTTCCAGGTGGATTATCCCGACTGGGGACGTTACCTGCTCTTGGTGAAGGACCGGTCGGGTAACCATGCCGCGGGCACCATCTTCTATGTCGACTGGCCATCATGGCGGGGACGTTCCGCGAAGAGCGATCCCGAGGGGCTGACCATGTTGTCGTTCTCCACCGATAAACCGTCGTACGACGTGGGCGAGGAGGCAACGGTGATTATCCCCAAAAGCTCCGAAGGGCGGGTACTGATCAGCATCGAAAACGGGTCGGGTATCCTCCAACGAGAATGGGTAGAAACATCCGCCAAAGAGGATACCAAATTCAGCATCAAGGTGACCGATAAGATGGCACCCAACTTCTACGTGTTCGCCACCATGCTGCAACCGCACGAGCAGACAGTGAACGACCTTCCCATCCGTATGTACGGGGTGATTAACGTGGGCGTAGAGAACCGGAACAGCATTCTCGAGCCGGTCATCCGTATGCCGGACGCGCTTCAACCGGAGAAGGAGTTTACCGTATCGGTATCGGAGAAAACCGGAAAACCGATGACCTACACCTTGGCGATCGTGGACGAGGGGCTGCTTGACCTCACCGCGTTCAAGACCCCCAACGCGTGGGACGAGTTTTATGCCCGAGAAGCGTTAGGTGTACGCACTTGGGACCTGTTCGACCGTGTCTTGGGAGCCCATAGCGGCACGATGGGTCCGCTGTTAGGCATCGGTGGGGACGAGGCCTTGAACCCGTCGAACGACAACGTGAATCGTTTTAAACCCATTGTCCAATTTATCGGTCCCTTTGCCTTGAAGGGTGGCGAGGCTAAAACGCATACCCTACGCCTTCCCCAGTACGTGGGATCCGTCCGGGTGATGGTGGTTGCCGGTGGCGACGGGGCGTATGGCAACGCGGAGAAGACGGTGGCGGTGAAGAGCGACCTGATGACGCTTTCTACTCTTCCCAGGGTACTGGGGCCGGACGAGGAGGTGTGGCTTCCGGTGAACGTTTTCGCGCAGAACAACGTGCGGAACGTGAAGGTTTCTATCCAGACGAAAGGATTGCTTAAACCAACGGACGGGACTACCAAGAGCATCTCATTTGACAAATCGGGCGACGATATCCTGTTCTTTAAACTTCAATCCGGGGCGGAAACCGGGGCGGAACAAGTGGTGATAAAGGCCTCGGGGAACGGTGTCACGTTCACCGAAACCATCGACATCGCGATACGCAATCCCAACACACCCACCGTGATTACACGGGCACGACTGGTCGAACCGGGCGAGTCGGTCACACTGGATATTGAGACCGACGGGGTGGATCCGGAAGACTGGGCTACCCTCGAGCTCTCCCGCTTGCCGAGCGTCAATTTTAGTCGAAACATGAACTACTTGATGGAATATCCCCACGGTTGTACCGAGCAGATCACTTCGCAAGCGTTCCCTATCCTCTATATCGAGGCGTTTACCACGCTGAACGAAGAGCAAAAACAGCGGATGACCGCGAAAGTAGACGAGGTGATCCGGCAACTCTCTTCTCGGCAGCTGGCCGATGGCGGTTTCATGTTCTGGTACGGCGATGCCTACTCGTCCGAATGGGCTACCACCTACGCGGGCCATTTCCTCATCGAGGCAAAGAACAGGGGATACGAGGTGCCGGAAACGGTATTGTCCCGCTGGGTGCAATTTCAACGGAGGCTCGCGCAGAACTGGCTGCCCACGAATCCCAACCGAGGATATTACTCCTATTCGATGGTCGATTTGCAGCAGGCGTACCGGTTGTATACCTTGGCATTGAGCGGTAACGCTGAGCTGGGTGCCATGAACCGCTTGCGGGAGCTCCCGAACCTCTCCCTTCAGGGCAGGTGGCGATTGGCCGCCGCCTACGCGATAGCGGGCAGGAAAGACGTGGCGAACGGGCTTGTGTTCAATGCCTCGGACGGGGTGGATGACTACAGCTTTAATAACGATACTTACGGGAGCCCGGGACGTGACCAAGCGATGATCTTGGAGACCTACCTGTTGTTGGACAACGTGGAGAAAGCGATGCAGCTTGCCCCGTCGGTCGCCCAGTCCTTATCATCCGATTATATCTCTACGCAGACAGCGGCATTTGGATTGATCGCCATGGCCCAATTAGCGGAGAGAATCGGCAGTGGAAATATCCAAGCCGACTGGTCGTTAAACGGTCGGCAGATGGAGCCGGTAAACACGCCCAAGGCAATTCACCAAGTGGATATCAAGCCGGAAACCCGTCTCTCGGTCGATCTCACCAACAAGGGCGAAGGGCAGCTATATGCTCGGCTATCGGCACGTACGCTTCCCGCGGCCGACGCGGATCTTGGGCCGAAGCACGGGCGGTTAAGGCTTTCGGTGCGGTACGTCGACCTCAACGGCAACCCGTTAAACGTGGAGTCGCTCCCGCAAGGGACGGAGTTCTCGGCGATCGTCACCGTCCAGAACAGCGTGGAGCAGGCGTTCACCGACTTGGCGTTGACGCAGGTCTTCCCCTCCGGGTGGGAGATCTTCAACGAGCGGATGCTCGAGGACGCTGCCTCTGCTTCCAACGTGGGCTACAATTACCGCGATATCAGGGACGATCGGGTGCTGACCTACTTTAATCTCGCTGCCGGGCAATCCAAGATCTTCCGGGTGCGGTTACAAGCGGCTTACCGAGGCAAGTATTACCTCCCGGCCGTGTCGTGCCAAGCGATGTACGCGCCCGAAGAGGAGGCCCGTAACAGCGGAGCGTGGGTCACCGTCACGGAGTGAAGTGTACGTGACTAAATATGAAGATCTCAGATTTAGTCACGTACATCTTCACTCCTTTATGGAATCTATAAATTCCCCAAACCTCAAAATTTTATCGCTACTTGATTTATTGAAAAGCAAATGTTCAAAATCCTTTTGCTTTTTCTTTAAATCAACAGTTTTCAATAGTTTGGCTGTTGCCTGCTTGAACTCCTGTAAGCTATACACTCCACAACGCTTTGCAAGAAAGTCATAATCCGGTTTTGCTTGTGCCAATAAAAACATCAAGTCGTAAAAATCACGGCCTTTGGCACGGGATAACATGGCGGCAATTTTCATGCTGCACAAAACTCCGTCGGAAGGAACAGGAAACGGGAAAAAGAACCCGCACCCTTTGATATTTGTGATAACCGGCGGGTAAGCAATCCCTTGATCTTGACTTTCGATCTTTATTAAAAAACGTTCTTCTTTGTATCCACTCAACCCCAAGTCAAATAATAATTCCGGGAAATGGATATTGCGCCGGAAAGCGGTTAGTTTCGGGTTTTCTTTATCTTTTGCTTCTACCCGTAATCCTGAACGTTCCAAGAACTGGATTACTCCGTTTGTCATTTCAATAAATTCGACTTTCGACATATCTTTGCAATCAAAATCCAAATCTTCGGAAAACCGGTCTATCCCTTTTACCAGACGCAAGTTTGTTCCACCAATAAAAACCATTTTTTTGATGTTTGGAGTGGACGAAAGGTAATCCAGAATCATCAACTGCAGGTACTCTTTCAATATGTACTTATCGAACCCTGAATTCCCTCGGATTTGGGTTGGAAAATAATTCTTTATCTGTTCAATTTGTATCATAATTCGTAAGTCTTAAAAAGTGATCTAATCCGATGGTCAAGTGCCTTGCTCTGAAACTTGGCGCAATAATCCATTAGTAACTCTTTGTTTAAATCATCGTGAAGGAAATTTTCATCCAAGCGCAATTCCTCCAATTCTTGTTCGCTATTGTAGAACGAATAAAGATACAGCAAATCAAGCAATGCCTTTTCAGGTGTGGCAAACTGTATGGTGCGGTTGTCAGCCATCGGCTTTAATTCATACCCGAATAGCAGGTTCTCTTTAACACTCTTATAAGAGTATTCGCCGAAGTCATTGGCAAATGATGCTGTTTTTAGAGTTGTCACGCTGGTAATCTGTACTACTGCTTCCGGTATCATCCCATAGAACGCCAGTGCCGTGTGCAAGCTGATGTACGATGGGCGGTAAATACGATTAGCAAAATAAAGAGAATAGTCCGCCTTGTTTTTATATTCAGCGAATGCAAAATACCCCTGACGTAACCGGATAAGGTATCCTTTTTGAGTCCAACGGGTAAAGTTATTTCGGTCAAAATTGGGATGCCATGCATACACCTGATAGATATTGAAGCATGCCAAATCAAAAAACTGTTTCTTAAACTCTATAAAGGTCATATCTTTTTTTTGTTTCTATTATGCTGTAAATATAGTGCATATTGGAAATAAAACAACTATTTTGAGGTAAATTAGTGCAATATCATCGAAAATCAGAAAAAGTCTCCTTAACGAGTAGAAGGAATTTTCAATACTTATAGAGTCCCTATTATAGGGAATTCTATATGAAAAATAAGAGTTTTGGAAAAAAAAGATAACTTTGTCAAATTGATAGTTTACAAGTGGATAAATTACGACAGTATGCGGCCTTGCGCCTGAAAACGTGGAGAAAACGAATGAGCGCATGGAGCACTCGTAGAAAGATCGTGCTCTCCCTCTTGTTTGTTTTGCTACTCTGGTATCTCTTTTCCTTGCCGCGAACGTTGTTCGACTCGCCGTATAGCACGTTGGTGACCGACCGGAACAACGAGTTGCTGGGTGCCCGTATCGCCTCCGACGGGCAGTGGCGTTTTCCACCCGTGGAGCGTGTACCCGAAAAGTACACGACCTGCGTCATAGCATTTGAAGACCGGTTCTTTCAATGCCACCCGGGAGTAAACCCGCTGGCTATTGGAAGGGCACTGGTTCAAAACCTGAAAGCGGGCAGGATAGTGAGCGGTGGAAGTACCCTCACGATGCAGACTGTCCGGTTGATGCGTCAAAACAAGCGCACCTACGTTGAGAAGTTCATCGAGATTATTCTTGCCACCCGCCTTGAGTTGTCCCACTCCAAGGAGGAGATTCTGGCCCTTTATGCCTCCCACGCGCCGATGGGCGGAAACGTGGTGGGCATCGATGCCGCCTCGTGGCGCTATTTCGGCCACGGTTCTGAATCGCTCTCGTGGGGAGAGGCGGCCGTATTAGCGGTATTGCCCAACTCCCCCGCGTTGATGCACGTGGGGCGGGATAGGGAAGGGTTGCAACTGAAGCGAGACCGTCTGTTGCGTCGCCTGTACGATAACAATAGCATCGATCGGACCGATTACGAACTGGCACTTATGGAGCCGTTGCCCGATCAGCCGCTTCCCCTCCCGCAGATCGCACCTCATCTGGTGAGCCACGCCTACGTGCAGTCTCCGGGAAATCACCTCCAAACCACGGTCGACAAACATTTGCAGGTGCAGGTGGAGGAGGTGTTAAGCCGATGGAACACCGAGTTCTCACAAAACAGCATTTTTAACCTGGCTGCCCTGGTGGTCGACCTCGAGACCAACGAGGTGCTTTCCTACAACGGTAACGTGGGTTTTGGATCCAACGCGTACGGTGGCCAGGTCGATATCATCCAATCGCCCCGGAGTACGGGCAGCATCCTCAAACCGTTCCTTTACGCCGCGATGTTACAAGAAGGTAGTTTGTTACCCACCGAATTGTTGCCTGATGTCCCTATTAACATCAACGGGTTCGCCCCTAAGAACTACAGCCTCGGGTACGACGGAGCGGTGCATGCCGACGAAGCGTTGGCGCGCTCGTTGAACGTGCCTTCCGTGATCTCGTTGCGAAAGTACGGCGTTCCGAAGTTTCACGACCTGTTGAGAAGGGTAGGGCTCACCACCCTTAACCGCCCCGCCGGCCATTACGGGCTTTCCCTCATCTTGGGGGGTACCGAGGGGACGTTGTGGGATATCGCCAACGGGTACGCTAAGTTAGCCCATGCCGTGACCGATTATACCCGGGATCGGACCTATTACGAGCGTGAGGACTTTAAGGTTGTGTATGATCCAGCGGCGGAAGAAGGAAACTCCCCTGATCGAAAACAGGAAGAATCCCCTCTCTTCAATGCCGGAGCCGCGTGGCTTACCCTTGAGGCGTTGACCAACGTAAATCGTCCAGAAGAACTCAACTGGCACTTCGTCCCCTCTATACGAAAAGTCGCTTGGAAGACGGGTACCAGCTACGGCTTCCGTGACGGGTGGGCGGTCGGCGTTACCCCCCGGTACCTCGTCGCCGTGTGGACCGGCAACGCCAGCGGTGAAGGGCGTCCCGGGCTGACCGGTGCTCGTACGTCCGCACGGGTCATGTTCGACCTGTTCAACCTCCTTCCTGCGACCGGCTGGTTCGACACCCCTTACGGAGAACTCACCGAGGCGGCCATCTGTCGGGAAAGCGGTCAACTGCGCGGGATGCACTGCCCCGAAAGCTCCATCGACACTCGGCTGGTTCCCATGAAAGGGCTGCAGGGTGCGGTATGCTCCCACAACAAGCGGGTACATGTGTCGGACGATGGGCAATACCGTGTTTACGAGCTGTGTGCGGGGGCGAGAGGCATTCGTTCCGTCGCGTGGTTTCAGTTGCCCCCCTCGTGGGAGTGGTACTACAAGCAAAAGCATCCCGCTTATCGGTCGCTCCCTCCCTTCTCCCCTGAATGTGCTTCAGGAGGCGAACCCGATGCCGCCATGCAGTTTATCTACCCCTTCCCCGGGGCAGTACTCCGAATCACCAAACAGTTAGATGGAACGCTTGGAAAAGCGGTTTTCGAGCTGGCGCACCGCAACCCGTCGACCCGTGTCTTCTGGCATCTCGATGACGATTACGTGGGCGAAACATCCGATATTCATCAGATGGAACTCTCCCCCGACCCCGGTGAACATACCCTTACAGTGGTCGATGAAGCCGCTCGCTCGATCACGCTTCGCTTTAAGGTTGAATAAGGTTAGGAAAATGCAATCTGACTGATTTTGTTTTTGGGGTCTCTCTCAATCTCTTTCTCAAAGTATATTGTTTAAGTCCTGTCTTCCCACAATAGCCATAATCTCAACGATGTCCTCGTTTATTTTAAAGTAAATTGAATCGACACCGCAAACACAACGTCTGTATCCTTTTTTTAAGTAATCGACAGATTCAAAGGAAAAAGGGCGTTCCGCGATTATCTCGAAATACTCAAAAAAAGAATCGAAATATTTATCGGCTTGTACAATACCAAATCTTTTGATCCCATATTGGTGAATTCGAATTAAATCTTTTTTTGCCTCGTTGCTAAGACGATATTTAGCCATTTATTAACGCTTTAGATTGTGCCAATATTTCTTCTTTCGTTTCATCAGTAAATCCACTGCTTTCAGCCCTCTCCAATTTTGCCCGAATCCAATCAATTTCAACTTGCTGTTTCCTCGCTTGTCTAATTAAATCGTTAATTAGCTCACTTTTACTGGAATATTCATTATTGCTCACTTGAGATTTTAGCCATTCGTCATTGGGTTTAGTGAGAGAAATGCTTTGTCTTGCCATAGTTGTTTTTGGTGTAAATATACACCGAATTTGAATCAATCGCAAGTCTTGCCACAAATTATTACACTTTAACTTGGTAGTGTCTTTAAGTTCTACCCTCTTAAACCGGTGAAAATGAGCTGATTAAATAAAACATGGAACGGAATATTGCCGAACACCAAAGAGTTATTCAACATATGTCTCCCTGATTACTGCTTTCACCTTCTCAATTTCAGTGGGTGTTAAGTAACCTAACTTTTTGATTATTCTTTTTCTGTCGACTGTCCTGATTTGGTCCAAAACGATCCAGCCTTCCGCATTCTCATGCTTAATATTAACTCGTGTAGGATAGGGCTTTGAGGTAGTTGTAATGGGTGCTATAACGATAGTCCGAAGGTATTTATTCATCTCATTAGGAGCAATGATAACACAAGGACGTGTTTTTCTAATTTCGTTGCCAATGGTTGGATCGAGGTTAACCAAGACAATATCGTTTTGAATCGGATTCATTTTTCGAAAATTTCATCATCAAAAACATCGCCTATTAACAGAGCATCCTCTCCTTCAATGCTCATCTGTTTAAAAGCTTGTTCCCATCCCTTCCGCGGAGTCGACATTGGTTTCAGTATAATTCTTTCTTTCTCCAAAATCATTTCTAAGCTTTCTTTTATCTTGTACTGCTTCAAAATTGTTTTGGGTATGCGTATACCTTTTGAATTGCCAATATTTATAAGCGGGATTTCCATCATTCGTTGTTTATCTTGCACGTAATCACAAAGTAATTACAATTTGTGGAGATATCCAAG
>JAAYTC010000317.1 GCA_012518155.1 Bacteroidales bacterium
ATGCGAAGTTAATGAAAATGTTTTAATTGGGTGAAAAAATAAGTTTCGATTTTTATTTTTAGAGACTTTCCTTTCACGATTAAACATTAACTTTTTTTACTATTGTAATCGAGGAATCGTCCACGCTTCAGGTACACTTTCTCCGTAATTCAGTCTTGCTTTCCTCGGAGTTGGACTGGACTTTCTTCGTATCTCGTTCGTATCTCGTTCTAATATCCTCCGTATTTAATAGAGTAAAATACGAATTAGATAAGAGCCAAGTAAAAATTAAAGAGGGAGTTGCTACTGCCCAGCTGAAAACATATATTAACATTAAGTGCGTTAATGGATGTGATTGGCGAGCCGGCCCCGGTATCTTATTTCACGGGCTTCAAGCGCAAGGATACGAGAAAAATCAGGAGTATTAACGCCGCTGCAGAGAGCATGATATGGTTCATTAAGAATTGCCCATCGAGCAAGTAGCCTAGCACCGGGGGGCCAGCGGCGGTGCCCAACACCATGATGGTAGAGAGGTAACTTCGCACCTTACCTAACTGTGCAGTGCCGTACACCTCCGCCTGCACGGCCGTCCGTATCGTACTGCCCAGTCCCGACGAGATGCCGAGCAGCCCGTAAAAGAGAGGGAAAGACCATTTGGTATGGAGTAACGTCATGGCCGTGAAGCCAATCAACGCAGGCAGTAGGTAAAAAGAAAAGAGGCGGACGCCACTGAAGCGATCAATCAAGTCGCCCGAGAAGAAGATAGAGAGGCCGTTGAATACCGCGAAAAAGGAGAAGGAAAAAAGTACCCATGAGGCGTCCCACCCCTTCATCTCCCCTATCGAGTACTGATAGAGCATGATGGCGGTACTAAGAAAAGGAATCAAGAAAGTATTGTTAGCGATTAGCCAGAAGGTGCGACTCATCAAGAAGCGATTTTCTCCCTCTTTGCCAAGGTCATTACCCCCGACAGAAGGGACCTGCTCCTTGGCCGGGGTAACACGGCGGATGATAGGCAACATCAGGCAAAGCGAGAGGAGTGCCAGCAAAAGCAGCGAGACACGCCAACTGGCCATAGCGGTAAGCAGAGCGAAAAGAAAGGGCAATACCAACTGAGCCGCTGGGTGGCCCAGCGTGGTAAAAGCAAGTGCCTTGCCTCTCTCGCTGTCGAATAGTTTGGCAATGCCGGTGGAGGCTGTATGAGTCATCAACCCTTGCCCAAAAAGCCTCACCAGAAAGAGGCCTCCAAGCAAAAAAAGGAACCCATGCGCGGCGGTGAGTAGAGCAACGGAAAGGATAAGCCCAATGAAGACGATCAAGCTATACCGGCGCAGGGACATCAGATCGATGTAACGCCCGAAAAGGGGCAGGGTGAGCGCGGAGGTGACGGAGATGAGCCCGTACATGCTCCCGAACTCGCTGTTGGTGATCCCGATTTCCACGATCCAGAACGGCACCAGCAGGGAGACGAAAAAGGTCTGCCCGAAGGAGGAAAAAAAATTAAGGAAGAACCCGTAGGACATCAACAACGGGTGATTTTTTAGCAACTTAACCCAATCTTTCATAAAATACTCGCCACGGTACAACTCAAGCGAGCGTACCTCTGCTTAACTATAAGCCGCGAAGATAGGGAAAAATAAGTAGACCCGCGGTAACGGGGGAGCGTGTGAAAAATGGTGACTGGAATCAACCGCCCAATTTTTTTTTATTTTTGCAACAGCTCCGTCCGCACGGTATGGGCTTCGACCTCCTCTCGTGTGAACCAGGCATCGCGGAGCTCTTTCTTGGAGAAGAGTTCGAGCTGATCGCCGTTATGCGGCGAACCGGGTTGGGAGGAATTGCCGTAGCTTAACAGCACCTTCGCCTTCACGGTGTCGCCGAACTCGATCACGCCCACCCAGGAGTCCCCGCCATGGACTGCCATGCGGCCATCGTCGGTCGCGGAAGCACCCGCCACGCGGAAGATGCCGAGCCGCTCGGGGCCCCCGCTCGCGGGCAAGTCGACGTTGTTTCGCCTCAACCGGTAAAATTCGCCCCACGGGAGATCGAGGGAACCAAAACGGGATTCCATCTCCCCCGCGGCCTCTTCCAGCAGCCGCACCGCTTCCTTGGGATGGGCGATCCCGCGGGGAGTGGAATAGGGCTCTTCGAGACTCCAGGACGTCACGTAGTTGGAAGGGTCGTTCACGTTGAACTTGGTACTCCAGAGGTAAAAAAGAACGGTACCTCGACTGTCGACATCCGCTTTCCGATCCCACTTCTCGAGCATCTTTTTTGCCTCCTTCGCTTTTTCGGAGCCGAAGGCATCTATCGCATCAAAAAGGTCGTCCAACACCCGGTCGGCATACTCCAGCCGGGTGGAGTGGTGATAGTCCATAAGCTCTTGGAAGGTGATAAGGCTGTCTTCGGCAATCATCCGGAGGGCGCGCTGGGGACGGAACGAAGCGGTCACGGGTGCCATGTAGGGCGGGTAGTCCCCCGGATGCAGGGCGACGGGATAGGTGCTGGTCCATGGCGGGTCGTTCGCGTTTTGCACCCAGCCGCTCTCGGGGTTCATCAGCATCGGCAACTCCTCGTAGGGGTGCACCTCGCTCCAAATATGCTCCGACTTCCCGCCGGGGATCACCCCGTTCCAGAACGACCAGTCGCCCTTCCCACGCAGAGGCACCAACCCGTTGAACAGGTAAAATATATTTCCCTCCCTGTCGGCGTAGATCACGTTCCAGAAACCAATCTGTGCCATCTTCAAGGCCGATTCGAACTCCGCCAAGTTATCGCTGCCGGCCATCCGCCACCACTGCAGGAGCATATCGGGACGATCCAGCCCCACCATTCGCAGGGCCAGCACTTTGTTCCCTTGCTGGGCGACCACCGGGCCGTGGAGGGTTCGCGTAGCGGTGATCTCTTGCTCGTCCAACGTCCCGTCGACCTGTTTCACTCGCAGGGTTTTGTGGCTCGTCTCGAAATCGAGCCGCTGCCCGTCCAGCAGGTAGCCCCCGTCCTTCAACTCCAGTTCGTACGTATCGGCGTTATCGATGGTGTTGTTGGTGTGGGTCCACCCGAGGTTTTCGTTAAACCCGATGGAGATGCCCGGCAGGCCCACCAACGTGGAGCCGTACAGGTTCTTGTCGGGAAGCATCAGGTGCGACTCGAAGAAGGTGAACTCGTTGGACCACGGGAGGTGGGGATTTTGAAGCAGCAGGGCGTTTCTAGAGGCGGAGCGGGAGGGCGCGATCGCGTAGGCATTGGAACCTAAGGACGACCACCGTTGGACGATCCGCAGCTGGCCTCCCGCGATAAAGCGGGTGAAGACCACGAACATGCTGTGCATGTTGACATCTTGGGTGGTAATCGGGAGTACCGCCGCGTTCTCGTGGCTGATCGCGTCGGGGTGGGCCTCGGCGTACGCGTTCATGCCCGCCACGAACGAGCGGAACAGCGCTTTCGTTTCGGGGTGCTGATCCTCTTCCCAGACCGCCGCGAGTTCTTCGAACCCGAGCGTGTGTACCAAGATATCATTTGGCAGCAGCTCCTCGCCCCAGTACTCGGCAGCCCTGCCGCGGGAGTGACCGTACAGCCGCAATATCAGGTTGGCGTGATTATGCATCTGCGCCCATCCTTGGGCATAAAAGAGCTCCTCGGCGGTACGAGCCGTGATATGGGGCACGCCCCACTCGTCCCAGTCTATCCGAGGGGAAACTCCCTCCTTCGAGGAACAGGAGGAAAACTGGGATAAAAGAGCGACGAAAACGGTGAATATCTTAATATACATGTCGATAATTTTTTCGGGTGGATAGGTTGTTTCAACAAAAGTAGTATATTTATACTCAAAATAACAACTTAACTCAAGTTTCGCATGCAATACAACCATAGCTAAATCTTCGGCTGACAGTGTTTTATGGACCTCATTCTTAGCTGTAATTGTAATAATGATGCATGCGAAACTCAACAACTTAATATATCACGATGAACAGAAGGAAATTTATTAAACGCTCTTCCTTGGCAACGGCTGCCATTGCTTCGGGAGTAAACACTCCCCTCTTCTCGGGAAGCACGGGAAATAGGATGAACACCCACGAGACGATGAGCGAGGGAGGCCGAGTGAGTGAAAAAAACGTGAAGAATAGGGCCCATGCCCGAGGTGTAGGGGCAAATCCCGTGAAAGTGGGACTGATCGGAAGTGGCTGGTACGGCCTCGTGATAGCCAAGGCTGCTCTCCAAGCAGGAGGAGTAGAGATAATGGCAGTGAGCGACGTGGATTCGGAACACCTGAAAAGTGGCGCGGACGAGCTGGAAGGTTTACAGGGCACCCGCCCCCGCTTGTTCAAAGATTATCGCGACCTTCTGGATCACCCGGGGTTAGAAGCTATATTGATTGGCACACCGCCCCAGTGGCACGCGCTCCAGTTCGTGGATAGCTGCAAAAAGGGATTGCATGTTTATTGTGAAAAGCCGCTCGCGTACGACGTGGACGAGGGGAAGGCGATGATTGCCGCGGCCAAGAAGGCGGGCAACATTGTACAAATAGGGTTTCAACGACGCCAAAGCAACGCGTTCCGGAAAGCAAAGGAACTTATCGAAGAGGGTACGACCGGGAAAATACGGCAAATAGTAGCGCAAATCCATTACACGCCGGGAAAGACCGATACCACCATCCAGGATCCTCCCGCTTCACTCGACTGGGAAGAGTGGTGTGGCCCCGCCCCAAAACTGCCTTACCGGCCTTCGATCGGGCATCGGTCGTGGCGGCTCGAGAAGGAGTATGGGAACGGCCATCTCGTCGACTGGGGGATTCATCATATCGATATCATCCGGACCATCATGGGGCTCGAGGCTCCACGCGCGATACGTGCCACGGGCAGCTTGGATGTACTGAAAGGGCAAATCACTACCCCCGACACCTTGATGGCTACCCTGCAATTCGAAGGGTGCCCGGTCGTCTGGCAACACCGCCTATGGGGTGCCGGCGATATGGATCCTCGGTTCAATAACGGCATATTCTTTCACGGGGATAAAGGAACCCTCTTCGCCGCGGACGAACGACTTATATGGAGACCGTCAGGCCGCAACCAAGAGGAGCAGGTGATGGATATTCCTAC
>JAAYTC010000318.1 GCA_012518155.1 Bacteroidales bacterium
GACCACGTGCTGCTGCCCCAGGCTTCGAGACTGGATGAAGCGGACGCGTTCGCGCGTGAGATTCTCACTCCCGAGGTGATTGCCGATATCGTTGAGCTGGTGCCGGACGACTGGTTACACTGGAACCATACCGAGGAGGCACCCGAGGAGATTCGGAAGGTGTACGTCGAGTTTCTGACTGCCCGACTGGAGCACTCCCATCACTTTTTTAACGAGGCCAAAAATGCAAGGGGATAAACTATACCATTACGCGGTAATACGACTGGTACCGAGGGTGGAGCGGGAGGAGTTCTTCAATATCGGCCTGATCCTCTTTTGCAAAAACGAAAAGTACATTCGCTTCGAGTACCACCTCTGTCCCGATAAGTTCCGGCTGATGCACTCGGAGGCGGAGTATGCCGACGTGATCGAGAGCCTCGAAACGCACAGGCTGATCGCGCGGGGTACTCCCGGGCACGGCCCCATCGCGGAGCTGGATATTCCCGACCGGTTCCGATGGCTCACCGCGGTACGCAGCTCCATCATCCAAGCCTCCCCTACCCGCACCGGAAAAACAGACGATTTGGACAAAACCTTCGAGCGACTGTTTGAAGAGTTAGTGAAGTAAAGGAATTAGAATTAGCCGACTTTGGAAATGAAAACCAGCCAACTTCACGAATGGAAATCGGCTAACTTCACGAATAAAAACCGGCCAACTTCATGAATTAAATTTGTAATATACTTGTTAACAGGGAAAATAGTGTATCTTTGCAAGGTATATTCAATGAAAACTGACACGAAAATGAATACATCGTTGGCTTATATTCCCAGAATCGCGGACAAAATGCTTCAGGAACAACTGGAGGCAGCGGGGGTTGTTTTGATTCAGGGACCCAAATGGTGTGGAAAAACCACTACAGCAGAACAACAGGCTAAGAGCGTATTATACATGGACACCCCTAAAACACGCCAGACCAATCTGTTGCTAGCAGAAACAGATCCCGAGATCCTTTTTCAGGGTGAAACACCCAGGCTGATTGACGAATGGCAACTGGCTCCGAAATTGTGGGATGCTGCACGATTTGAAGTAAGCAGCAGACGGTTGCCGGGACAATTTATTTTCACAGGATCAAGCGTACCGCCCGACATGTCGGAGTTAACCCACACGGGGACTGGAAGGTTTGCTTGGCTGACAATGAGACCGATGAGTTTATGGGAATCCCGGGAGTCGAATGGAAGTGTTAGCATCCAAGCTTTGTTTCAAGGAAATAAAGCGGCAACCATTGCACCCGATATTTCTTTACACGAATTAGCTTATCTTATATGCCGTGGGGGTTGGCCGGGGTCACTCGTTTTAAACCGAAATGCCGCCTTACGACAAGCTGTTAACTACTTCGATGCGATTGTTTACAGCGATATTTCCCGTGTAGATGGTGTGAGTAGAAATCCTGAATTTACCAGAAGGTTGTTGCGCTCTTATGCTCGACATCAAGGACAACAAGTATCCATCAGCACGATATATAAAGACTTAGAGAGCAATCCGAACGGCAGCATGAGTGAAGAAACCATCGCCTCATACATCGTAGCCCTAAAGAAAATATTTGTAATTGAAGACATGTTGGCATGGAATCCAAACCTCAGGTCAAGAACAGCCATACGCACCTCCGACACCCGTTTTTTTGTAGACCCGTCAGTAGCGGCCTCCGCACTCGGTCTGGGGCCAGATGATCTGATCGAGGATTTAAATACTTTCGGCTTGCTCTTTGAGACCCTGGCTGTACGTGACCTTCGTGTATATGTTGATGCACTCAATGGACAGATATATCACTATCGGGACAAGAATGGGTTGGAGTGTGATGCCGTACTGCATTTACGTAACGGAAACTATGGACTGATAGAGATAAAACTCGGCGGCGACACTTTAATAGAGGCCGGAGCGAAAACACTCAAGCAATTGGCAGATAAAATAGACACTACTAAAATGAAATCACCCTCCTTTTTAATGGTCCTCACAGGTGTAGGGCAATACGCGTACCTTAGGGACGATGGTGTTTATGTAGTACCTATAGGTTGCCTAAAGGATTAACAATTACACGAAAAGATCACCCTTTAAAAATAAAATAGACCGCGAGCACCAAGAAGAGAAAGCCGACGAGGTGGTTCCATTTCAGTTCGGTTTGAAAAGCGAGGGAGGAGAAAACTACGAATACCACGAGCGTGATGACCTCTTGGATCACTTTCAGCTGCACGAGCGAGAAATTGCCGCCGTTCCCCTCGAACCCGATGCGGTTAGCGGGCACTTGAAAGCAGTACTCGAAAAATGCGATCAGCCAGCTGAAGATGATGATGCCGAAGAGCGACAGTTTATTAAACCACGTGCACTCGGCGAGTTTCAGGTGACCGTACCACGCGAAGGTCATAAATACATTGGAAAGAATCAAAAGTCCGATAGTGAGAAAAGAGTTCATAGCAACAACCTAAAATTTCTACGCGAAAATAATCAATTTTCACGACATTCTCTTTTAGGGCTACTTTGTGATGCTATACCTCTCTGTACGATTTATCTTCCAAAGGATAGTTCCTTTACCGGCTTCACGCCAATTCCTGGTCGGTCAGAGGCGATGATTTTCCCGTTTTCAAGCGCGGCACCCTCGAAGCAGTCGTTCCCGATAAGCAATGCTCCGTCGAGATCGGCAAAGTCCATTCCGGGATAGACCTGGGCAGCGGCCGAGATGGCGCAGGAGGTCTCCGTCATGCACCCCATCATTACCTTCATTCCAAGGGCTCGTGCCAGGTTTCGCATCTTCCACGCTTCGTGCATGCCAGTACACTTCATCAACTTGATATTGATGCCGGAAAACACTCCCCTCAAGCGATCCACATCCGACAGGCGTTGCAGCGACTCGTCGGCAAAGATGGGAATAGGGCTTGCTTCGGTGAGCCGAGCGATATTGTCGAGGTCGCTCTTCGGCATCGGCTGCTCCACCATCACCACCCCATTCTCCCTCATCCAGAGAATCATATCCAACGCTTCGTGCCGATCGGCCCATCCCTGGTTAGCATCCACCGCCAACGGCAGGTCGGTCACCTCTCGGATGGTTTCAATCATCCGCTTGTCGTCCTTCCCTCCCACCTTCACCTTCAGGATATTGAATCGCCCGAGGGCCTCTCGTGTTTTTTCACGTACCACCTCATCACTGTCGATACCAATGGTAAAGGTAGTATCGGGCACCGCGGTCTTATCCAATCCGTACATTTTGTACCAAGGAGCCCCGATCATCTTTCCCACCAGGTCGTGCAGCGCGATATCGATGGATGCTTTTGCCGCGGTATTGTTGATCGCGATGGAGTCCACGTACGCCATGATCTCCTCTATATGGGATGGATCAGGGAACGCCGTCATATCCACCTTTTTTAAAAACTCGATGACCGATGCTTGCGTTTCACCTAAATAGGGAGGCAACGACGCTTCGCCATACCCTTCCAGGCCGTCGTACTCGATCTTTGTAAGCACCACCGGGGTGGTGGTACGAGAAAAACCGGAGATAGCGAAACGGTGATTCAACTCCAGCTCGTAGGGTGTCCAAGATAATTTCATATTTCCGGAAAACAATTTACTTTTTTTAGGAGCGGTATTCTTGGGGATTATCATCGTCGACCTGTTAAATAGTGGAAGAGTTATAAAGCGGATGGTCGCGAACCGTTTCAACTCTTTTGATTTGTCCCTTATCGATGATTCGTTTCGTGTAGAGGTAACGGCCACGGTTGAACGCGTCGTACAAGGGATCGGAAGGGTCAAAGCTACTCACTCTGACATAATCAGAGGCATGAACAAATCGCTTGTTGTCCATGTAGATCCCCACGTGAACCACCCGTTCTTTCGAGTTTTCATCACTCGCCTTTGAACCAAAGAAGAGAAGATCGCCCGGCAACACGTTACTGAAGTCCGCCCCCTCATCCACCCTTTCCCCCTGCATCGCTTGCTGCCAGGCGTCGCGAGAAAGAATAACGCCGTGCATGAAATAGGTGTGCTTCGTGAGCCCGCTGCAATCGATCCCTTTGGTCGATGTGCCTCCCCAAAGGTAAGGTACGCCCTTTAATTGCAGGGCACTCGCGACGATGCTCTCCCCCGTCAACTCTATACCCGCCAGCCACTCCTCCACCGGTAAAGCATCCTCTTTTTTCACGTAGGCTTGACGGCCATCGGGATAAACCACTTTATAATGCTGTTTTTCGACGTTTTGGATCGCTAAAATATTCCCCGCGACCAGATCGGAGACCGGCGTCAGTTGCTCGCTCGCGTTTTCCCAAGCATGTGTGTAGAGTGCCGTAACGATCAGTTTCGGTTGCCGTTTATAATCGGCAAGCTCTTCGATAGAGACCGGCTGCAGTGAGCCAATCACCCACCCGGTATACTTCTCGGGGGTTTGAATTTTCCTCCACTCCTCTGGCTCATCGAGCACTTCCACGATCGTCCCTAACAACGTTTGAGAAAGCAGTTCGGCACCGTGGCGCGGTTCAGAGCGCATGTTCGCCACCGAATTATAGATCACTCCCCATCTTTTACCCATTATCTTTATCGCTATTTATTTAAATCGATGCGAAATATACCATTTTTCTTTCAATAGATACGCTGCTCATCGCTTTTTCATCTCAAGGGCCGACCAGTGGGTTTGTCGGTACACCATGGCGAAAGTTTATTTTCTCAGATTACTCCTGCAACATAATTTATTCCGATATTTTACATAAAGTGCGGAAAATCATTATCTTTGTATTGAACAGGATATGCCTCGCCAAGAAACAAAAAAGCTTATGAAACGAAAAATTAAACATCCACTTCCGATAATGATCGTTGCTTTTTGTTGCGTGGCCTTACTTATCACGTGTGGATCATCGAGCAACAATCGGAGTAGAAAAAAAGAGTCCCCAATGACAACAACGCAATCAGATAATAAGAAAGCCCAACGATTGGCCAGAGACCTAAAAAGGAAGGGGATTAAGGATGAACGCGTATTGGCAGCCATTGCCCAAATTCCAAGGGAACGATTTATCGACGAAGAATTGGCTGAATACGCGTACCTCGATCGCCCCCTTCCGATCGAAAAAGGGCAGACCATCTCCCAACCCTACACTGTGGCATACCAGAGCCAACTCTTGGGATTGAAGCCCGGAGAGAAGGTACTGGAGGTAGGAACCGGTAGCGGCTACCAGGCTGCCGTGCTCTGCGAGATGGAGGCAGATGTGTACAGCATCGAGCGGTACCAGCAACTATACCTCAGCGCCAAGGAGACCCTCAACAGCTTGGGATACCACCCCCACCTCTTTCACGGGGATGGATTCGAGGGGCTGCCTGAGCACGCTCCCTTCGACAAGATCTTGTTGACAGCCGCTCCCGTGGAAGTTCCAAAGAAACTGTTACAGCAGCTCCGTATCGGAGGGTGGTTGGTAGGGCCCTTGGGAGGCAGGATGGGGCAAAAGATGACCATCATCACGCGGGTGAGCGAGGAGGAGTTCCGGGAATCGGAGCATGGCGATTTCATCTTCGTGCCGATGCAAAAAGGGATCGCGATGCTCACCACGAAAAACTGCCGCTGAATTTCTCCGGCGGCAGCAGTCAATCGAGCCAAACAGGGAAGTGTTATTTGCCAATCGGCAAACGGCTCAATTGTTTTATCTCAGTCACATCGCTGTAATCGTACTGGTATATACCATCCTCGGCGATCATCATCAACACGTTATTGTAAGGAATCACATCGAACCCATCCATCTCTTTAAAATGCGCGAGCCGGTGGGCCATAATCGTGGCTGGGTCTTCCGAATCAAACACCTGCAATCCGTCGGAACAGACAAAAAGCGTTCCATTATCGATTCCCAATCCTTTGGGGCTTTTCATGTTGTAAGTCACGATATGTTTAGGCGACTTCGTATTGGCCACGTTCACGATAATGAGCTGATCGGCATCTTGTCCGCAGAAAGTACCGGAGCGGACGGTGATGTAGGCAATGTCGTCTTCCACGACCACGGGATCGCAACCAAACACATGGGTAATCATGGATTGATACTCCGGCCTTAGCGGATCTTCCACCGAATAGATAATCATCCCCGTGGGAGTACCCATGAACAAGCAATCCTTGTAACTGAAGATGGTCTCCACGTTAAATCCCACGTACATATTGTCTCCTTTCTTCACGGGTGCCTCGCCCGAAAGGTCAAAAATACCGAGCATATTGTTCATCACGGTATAAAGGTTCTCTTTATAAATGGCGAAACGTGACATGGATCCCGTGGCACCTACACTATTAGCGGACGAAGGAGCACTACTGTACAGCGCGTCCTCCTGCCATCCGCCCCATCCCCACCAGCGGGGCTTGTATTCGCGCACCAACTCTTTCCTTTCTACCGTTTTCCAACCGACCACGATGCCCTTTTCCTTGTCCATCGACTTCGCATAGTCAATGCCGAAATCGTTTTCGGTAGGGGGCAATGCCTCCGGGAACACCTCTTCTTTTCGTCCCTTGAACACCGGCTCAGCCGGATCGCTCATATCAAACCATACTAAGTCGACATAAGAGTCGGCATACAACACACCCTCTCGCACGTGCATATCGGCATTCCCGAGCAGCTCAATAAAAGCGACGTTACGGGGATTCGATGGATCGCGGTTATCGATCACGTGAATTCCTTCTCCCGGTTGAGAGATATAAAGGTAACCGTTGTAAAACACGATTTTACCCTGTTCTTCTATTGGTTGCGGCTCCTCTACGGCTACCGTGCTCCTGAACTCGGACGCGGCCATGAATACCGGCTCGTTAATGGTGTAGGTCACATACTCGTCCACGTAGTTTTTACACCCGGGCAATACCAGCAGGGTGATGGAAAATAACAGTAAAGATAAATTTTTCATGTTCTTATTTATTTTGGAATTGTAGTCGCACTCCTATATTTAGCC
>JAAYTC010000043.1 GCA_012518155.1 Bacteroidales bacterium
AAGCGGGGAAATATCCTGCGGCAAAAACAGAAATCATCGAGATAGCATACACAACGAACACGTGGGGTGCACTTTGCGTGGAATCGAGCCCATATACTGAACTCAAGTAAGCCGGTATCCAGAAGAGGAGGAACCACCAGACGCCGTCGGTTAAGAACTTACCCACCGCGAACGACCATGTTTGCTTGTAGCGGAATGCCTGTTTGAAGGTGATCCGTTTTCCCGTGTTCTCGCTCACGGTTGCTCCGGCTGTGGTAGCCAAATCCAATTCATCGTCTTGGTTGATATAGGCCAACTCTGCCGCGTTTACTTTTTTGCTTTTCTCGGGCTTGTCGTAGACGAATACCCAAAAACCCATCCATATAAAACCCAAGGCTCCAATTACAATGAAAGCCATCTCCCAACCCCAAGCTTTCGCGATAAAGGGGATGGTTAACGGTGCCAACAACGCGCCGATTTGGGCACCCGAGTTGAATATACTAGTAGCGTATGCCCTGTCTTTCTTAGGGAAATACTCGGCTGTCGCTTTAATCGCTGCCGGGAAGTTCCCAGCCTCTCCAATTGCCAAAATCAATCGGGCGAAAACAAACAACGTTACACTTACAGTTACCACCATCGAAACATTTCCTACCGTGGCGATCGCTTCACGTGCTCCCAAAAAGCTCATTGTCCATTCGCCAGCTACAATTCCAGATGTTAATAGCCCGCAGAAAGCGTGAAGAACGGCTCCGAACGACCAAACTCCTATCGCCCAAAGAAATCCTTTTTTGGTATCCATCCAGTCGATAAATTTTCCGGCAAAAAGCATGGAGACCGCGTAGAAGATAGAAAATAACCCGGTGATAGTACCATAATCACTGTTCGTCCAATGAAACTCGGGTGCTATGAAGTCAGCCCAAGTAAGCGATAATACCTGTCTATCCAAGTAATTAATGGTGGTGGCCAAAAACAGCATTAGGCACACGGACCAACGATGATTGGTCATTTTTGCTTGTCCTTCTTGTAGTTTACTCATGATTCACTATACTAATTATTTAATTTAATGATGAAATTATTTACTGGTTTTTATTACATGGGTTGAAATATTACTTTCGTAATTTATTTACTATAGCGAGACAACGTCGGCACAGTTCGGTGATTGCTTTCCAGTCGTTCCTCTGTAATACCTCCTTTGGGAACAAATTCGATCCCATTCCCACGCAGGTAGCTCCTGCTTTGAACCACGCGGATAGATTCTCTTCCGTTGGTTCCACACCGCCCGTGACCATGATCTTCGACCATGGCATAGGGCCTTTTATGTTTTTTATGAACGAGGGGCCACCCACGTTGCCACCCGGGAATACCTTCACGATCTCGGCACCCAATTCTTGGGCCAAGCCAATTTCAGTTGGGGTAGCGCACCCGGGAGAATAAGCTATTTGTCGGCGATTACATACCTTGAAAATATCGGGATTCAACAGCGGACCGACAATAAAATTCGCGCCCAATTGGATATAGAGCGAAGCAGTTGGCGCATCTACTATCGATCCCACGCCCAATACCATATCCGGGCAGGCCGAGCTTGCCCACTTAACAAGCTCCGAAAACACTTCGTGAGCGAAATCTCCCCGGTTGGTGAATTCAAACGCACGAATTCCCCCGTCGTAACAAGCTTTCACTACCGCTTTCGCGATTTCAACGTCGGGATGGTAAAAAACCGGAATAATTCCCGTCTCCTCCATCGTCTGGTAGACATGCAGCCTTTTAAATTTGGCCATATTTAATCAATTAGCAATTAGCAATGAACAATTAGGCGAATCATCGAACCACCCTTCCCGAGCCGTCACCTTTCATAAGGTTCTCGACTTCAGATACAGAAACCAAATTGAAATCGCCGTACACCGTATGTTTCAAGCAGGAAGCGGCTACCGCGAAGTCGAGTGCTTTTTGGTCGTCCTTCTTATGGGTAAGCAATCCATAGATGAGTCCACCCATGAAGGAGTCGCCACCACCTACGCGATCCACGATATGCGTGATATCGTACCGTTTCGATTGGTAAAGTTTATCGGAGTATAAGCATCCACCCCACGTATTATGATTCGCGTTAATGGAGCCACGAAGGGTAATAATCACTTTCTTAGCCCTCGGGAATTTTTGCATCAGTTGTTTACAAACCGATTCAAACTCTGCAGCGTCTACTTCTCCACCGGTGTGCTCCACTTGAAACCCTTCCGGTTTGATACCAAATACCTTTTCGGCATCCTCTTCATTACCCAAAATCACATCGCATCCAGCCACTAAGTTGGGCATGACTTCCGATGCTGTTTTTCCGTACTTCCAGAGGTTTTTGCGGTAATTGAGATCGCATGAAACGGGCACTCCCATTTCGTTCGCTGTCTGTATGGCTTCAAGGCATGCATCCGCGGCACCTTGTGAAATAGCAGGGGTAATTCCTGTCCAATGAAACCAAGATGCATCTTTCAGAATTTCTCTCCAGTTGAACATCCCCTTGGTTACCTCCGCGACAGAAGAATTGGCCCTATCGTATACCACCTTCGAAGGACGTGCCACCGCCCCTGTTTCTAGGAAGTAGATGCCCACGCGTTCTCCGCCTCGTGCAATTTGATTGGTTCCCACGTTATATTTCCGGAGCTCGGATATGCACCAGTCGGCGATTTCGTTATCGGGTAGACGGGTTACAAACTCCACGGGAATGCCGTAGTTGGCTAAAGAAATAGCCACGTTCGCTTCTCCTCCACCGAACGTGGCGTTAAGTTGATTTGACTGTATAAAACGTTGATATCCCGGTGTGGCAAGACGTAACATTATCTCGCCAAAAGTCACTACTTTTTGCATCTTGTTATTTTATCTGAATGGATAAGGGGTTGTCGATTTTTTCTTTCTTTTCTTGTACAAACTGGGTCCAATGCTCGAAGCTATTGAAACCGGCTTTACTCCAACCCCCGCCCGTGTAATAAGTATAAAGAGTACCCGGTTGATAGCTGTTGATTCCCAGGTAGTGCCCATCTGCAACTTTAATTATTTCATAACCGCTTGGGTTGATGGCAGCGGTATAGATGGTACCGTCATTTTCGGTACCGGGCGTCTCGTATGCAATGATCCCATCATTCACCCCGTACGTGATCTCGGGTTTTCCCTGTTCCATCACAATGCCTGTTGCTAATGCCAATTCCGGAGCGTCGGTTTCAAAAACCTTGGTTACCCGGTTAAAAAGTTGGTAAGCGTCTAGCGATATGAAACGAGTTTCCTGAATCTGGTGATCGCCCGCGGGATAGGGGTCGTATGTTAATTTAAACGATATGCGCAGGGGCCCATTATCAAGTATCTCATAGGATACAAAATTGTCTCCAAGACAGAGCGTATCGTTATCAAAAGGAGCCGTCATGCCCAAGCCGAGCGTTCGCCCCACCTTGTAGAAATCCAGTCCTTCCCCGTGATCCCGATGATAAGAAGCCTTTCCCGATAAATCATTTTCGTACCATTTGTCAATGATTAACGCTTCGGTTCGTTTCGTCCAGAAGTCCATACCGTTGCTTATTTCGCCGGTCGCTTTTAGCGCGGGACCATACACCCGGAAGGCAGAACGATTGTTCTCCCACGTGAAATCATCCCTTCTCTCCGGCACCAGTCGCCCGTATACTAATGGCTCAAACTCTTCTGGTTCGCCTGAAGATATTTGGTAAACGGCGGTTTGTCCAGCGTTTACCGATACCGGGAAGATGAGCGATTCAACCGTTTCTGTCCCGTTAGTCACGAGTTGAAAAGGGAGTTGTTGCCCCTGCTCGTCGGTTACTACTATGGATTGATTTGAAGCGTCCGGAATCCTTTTTTGAACCTGACTCCAGCTTATTTCTGCAATCTCATTTTTTCTATCGATCGTGCCGGGGTTTTGCACGTTTACCGTTACCCCTTTTTGGGAAGAATTGCATCCAGCAAGAAGTGCTATCGCCAGAAGCAGTGGCATGAATTTCGTTTGCATACAAATTTGATTCGTTGATTGATTAATTTGTTAACGTGATGATTTATTAATCCCTATATCGTTAAATTATCAAATCATCCGATCGAATTACGGTTGTTTGCCAATGTAAGCTAGGATGCCGCCATCCACGTACAGGACATGCCCGTTTACGAAATCGGAAGCTCCCGAGGCAAGGAAAACGATCGGGCCTTTCAGGTCCTGTGGATCTCCCCACCGGGCCGCCGGCGTTTTGGATATGATGAATGAGTCAAACGGGTGGCGTGAACCGTCCGCCTGTTTTTCTCTCAGGGGTGCAGTTTGTGAAGTAGCAATGTATCCCGGTCCCAGTCCATTCACCTGGATGTTGTGTTCGCCCCACTCCGAAGCGAGTGTTCGGGTAAGCATCTTTAGTCCCCCCTTTGCTGCCGCGTAGGCCGAAACGGTTTCACGCCCCAGCTCGCTCATCATCGAGCAGATATTGATGATCTTGCCCTGTTTGCGGCGGATCATCGACGGGGCTACCGCCTTCGACAAGAT
>JAAYTC010000319.1 GCA_012518155.1 Bacteroidales bacterium
CAAGCTTGACAACTCGTTTCGAGCCATCGACCACGGCGTATCGGAGGTAATTATCCTACACGCCAAGAACCTATTAACAGGCAAGGGCACCGTATTGACATCCTAGCCCTATATATTGGAAATTGGCCTCATTATTCATTTTTTCATTGTTAATTGATTATTGATGACTAACTATACGCGAAACGCGACGGAACTTTTACGGAAGCTGGTTTCCATTCCATCTTTCTCGGGGGAAGAGCATCCCCGGAGCGATTTTCTATCGGCTTACTTCGCCGAGAGGGGAGTCCACGTGGAACGGATTGGGAATAACTTGGTGGTGCGCCAACCCGGCCGTGATTCGTCGAGGCCGACGCTGATGTTGAACTCCCACCTCGATACGGTACGTCCCAATACAGGATACACCTTCGACCCGTTCCACCCGCCCGTCTCCGAGACGAGGGTAAACGGCTTGGGAAGCAACGATGCCGGTGCGAGCGTGGTCGCAATGATCCAAACATTCCTCCATTTTCATGAGAAGGAGCTGCCTTTCAATCTCCTGCTGGCACTCTCCGCCGAGGAGGAGAACTCCGGCCCCGACGGCATGCGCCTGCTATGGGAAAAGCTCTCCAATGAGGTGAATATGGCCATCATCGGCGAACCGACCGGCATGAAGGCCGCGATCGCGGAAAGGGGGTTGCTGGTGATCGACGGGGAGGCGACAGGGGTAAGTGGCCACGCCGCACGCGACGAGGGGGTGAACGCGCTCTACATCGCGTTGGAGGATATCGCCGCTTTACGATCAGTGAAGTTCGATAAGGTATCGCCCACTATGGGAGAGGTCAAACTGACCGTCACCCAGATCAACGCGGGCACCCAACACAATGTGGTTCCCGACACATGCCGCTTCGTGGTGGATATTCGTCCGACGGAACAATACAGCAACCCAGAGATCATGAAGATCTTACAGCCGAAAGTAAAAAGCGTGCTCACGGCCCGCTCACTCACCAACCGCAGCTCCGCGACACCCGGAGGACACCCGTTACTGCTGCATGCAAAACGCCTCGACATCGCAACATACACCTCTCCCACCACGTCCGACTGGATGCGGGTCACCTGCCCCGCCATCAAGATGGGGCCGGGAGAATCTGAACGATCCCACCGCCCCGACGAGTTCGTGCTGATCGACGAGCTCAAACAAGGCATCGAGGGTTACATTCGCTTTATAGAGCACTGGGAACGTTTTTGACAAAACAATAAATATTTCTAAAAAAACTAGACCCTGGTTCCCGTAATGGGAACTTTTTATTACCTTTGTGATTTGAGAGTAATTGCAAAAAAAATATTGCGAGAATTTTGGACAGTTCATCCTGATTGTGAAGAACAGCTCAAATCGTGGTATCGGGAAGCCAGCCAAGCTACCTGGAAATATCCCAACGAATTGAAGGGGGAGTATCCCCGCGCAAGCATTCTCAGGGGTAATCGTGTAGTTTTCGACATTAAGGGAAACAAATACAGATTGATCGTAAAGATCAATTATGATTATCAGGTAGTGTGGATTCGCTTTATAGGCACTCATTCCGAATACGATAGAATCGACGCCGAGAACGTTTAGCAAATATGAAAATTAAACCGATAAAAACAGAAAAGGATTACGAAGAAGCTTTGCAGCGACTGGAAAAAATTTTTGACGCCAAACCAAACAGTCCTGAAGGCGACGAATTAGAAGTATTGTCCATCTTGATTGACCAATACGAGCAATTGAACTATCCTATTGATTTACCCGATCCCATCGAAGCTATCAAATTTCGAATGGAACAAATGGGATACACGCAAAATGATTTCGCCCGGATGATCGGTCACAAGAGCCGTGCAAGCGAAATATTAAACAGAAAACGTAAATTGTCATTGAATATGATCCGAAATATACATGACAAAATGAATATTCCGACAGAGGTATTAATTCAAGCATATTAGAACGATGGCAAAAATATGGGACAAAGGCTTCGACGCCAATAAGAGAGTAGAAGAATTCACCGTGGGGAACGACCGTGAACTCGACCTGCGGCTGGCGAAACACGATATCAAGGGATCGATGGCGCACATCAAGATGCTGGTAAGCATTGGACTTTTGGAAGCCGATGAAGAACAGGCATTGCAAGCTGAGTTGCAGAACATCCTGAGCGAAGTGGAGCAAGGGATCTTTAGGCTCGACGATAACGTGGAAGATATTCACTCGCAGGTGGAAGCGATGTTGACGGAGCGTTTGGGCGAAGTAGGCAAAAAGATTCACTCGGGCCGCTCTCGGAACGACCAAGTACTGGTAGATATCAAGCTATACCTGAAGGAAGAAATAGTGCAAGTCAAAGAAGAGGTGCTGGATCTCTTCAACCTGCTTCAAGCGCTTAGCGAGCAACACAAAGAGGTGCTACTCCCCGGCTACACCCACGCCCAAATCGCGATGCCCTCCTCGTTCGGATTGTGGTTCGGCGCGTACGCAGAGGCACTGGTCGACGATATGCACACCCTCGCCGCGGCGTGGAAGGTGGCCGACCAGAACCCGCTGGGTTCCGCGGCAGGGTACGGCAGCTCCTTCCCGTTGGATCGAGAGATGACCACACGCGAGCTTGGCTTCGGAACTCTCAGCTACAACGTGGTTGCTGCCCAGATGGGGCGCGGAAAGACCGAGCGGATACTTGCCCAAGCCATGGCCAACCTTGCTTCCACCCTTAACAAGCTGGCAGCGG
>JAAYTC010000320.1 GCA_012518155.1 Bacteroidales bacterium
AGCGTACGTTGCCTTGAAGGTGAAATCGGGCACCTCCACGGCCCGTGCTATTTCAGCGGCTAACTTTTCCTTTTCCGCCGCTGTACGTGTAGTCCCACAAGCATACAGGAATAGGGTCGCGGAAAATAAAACAAATCCTTTATTAATAATCGTTTTCATATAAACCTCCTCGTAAAATAATTTTCATAATAGCTTTTCAAGCTTTTTCCCAGATCCGCAAGCATAGCTGCCTGATGATCAAGGACAGTACTTAATTAACAATTGAAAAGTGAATATTGTTTCAGGCGAAGAGGAAAGGATAAAACCAGTGGATATAAAATAAAAGCATCAATATTGTCCACGCGTATGCCAGGTAGATATGGCTTTTCGAGTTCGTACGTGTAAATAAATAGGAACTCAAGAATGTGACCAGCAGTATCGAAAGCAGAAGAAAAAAGCAGTTCTCTTTCCAGTACACTATTTGAAGCAGCAAAAACATCACTATCAGGAAAACCACGAACCGAGTAAAGGTGAGCGTGAGCACTTTGTCGCGAGAGTAAATCTTGGCGGCCAGCATCATGTTAACCACGAAATACAACCCCACCAGCACTACTCCCCCCCATTCGGAGAGTGTAAAAGGAGGCACGTCAGGCAAAGAGAACGCCATAAAATGAGTCAAGGGCTGCAAGAAACCCGCGACATTATCCAATAAAAGGTAGGTCGAGAAAAGCGAAATATAGACCAAGAACAGGCCAAACAGGGATGAAATAAACGACCGCGCTTGTCCCCCACGCATCGCTCTCTCTCCTCTCCACCACAGGGGGAGAAGTGCCAAGGCAAAAACTTGAAAAAGGGAAGCCAATCCAATCAGCACCGCCCCCCGAAAAGAGTAGAGATAACTATCCGGTTTCTGGTACGATTCCAATAGTGGAAAAAATGCTAACAGGATAAAGAAAATAGCGACCCAATCGCCCGTCATTACTAAGAAGTAGGGATGGATGCTAAACAGGAAAAGAGGCACCACGTAAGGGAGGTTCGACCGAGAACGGATAAGGTTAAACCGGCTGTTTAGCCGGGATAATAACCATGCAATAAGAAGAACAGATATCGTAGACGCGATAAATGAAACCTCCGGTTCACGGGTTAGGTGTGCGATCGGATTCCACACGTGATTACTCGTGGAAATCACCATCGGATAAGGATCGGTGTTCAGGAACAAGGCGAACCGCATCGCCAGAAATCCCAACGTGCCCAGGAGGGGAATAAAACGGCCCTCCACGAATGTTGCACGAAAGAATCTTACAGCTCCATACATAAAACCCGCTTATTTACTCATATCCCGCAAATCTGCACCGATGTCTTTCCTATAATAGCTATCTTCAAATTCAATCTGTTCGATATTCTTGTACGTATTTTCCAACGCCTCGTCCATGGTTGTTCCGTACGACGTTACCGACAGCACCCTTCCCCCCGACGTAACCACTTCGTTGTTCAGGAGAGTAGTTCCCGCGTGAAACACGTGGCTATTGGTTATATTTTGCAATCCTTTAATGTACTTACCCGTCTCGTAAGGCCCCGGGTACCCCCCCGATACCATCATAACCGTTACCGCATGACGATTATCTACCTCCAGTGGTTTCTCCGCGAGGGTTTCCGTTACCACCCCGCTAAATAGCTCCAACAGGTCGGACCGTATCAAGGGCATAACCACCTCCGTTTCGGGATCGCCCATTCGTACGTTATACTCGATCATTTTAGGTTCTCCTTCTACCTTTATTAGTCCCAGGAAAATAAAACCTTTATAATCGATTCCCTCGTCTCGCAACCCTTTTACTGTAGGCTCCACGATGCGAACGCGTACCTTCTCCATGAAGTCATCATCCGCGAATGGCACCGGCGACACGGCTCCCATGCCCCCCGTGTTAAGGCCCGTATCGCCCTCTCCTACCCGCTTATAATCTTTCGCCGTTGGCAATATCTTATACGA
>JAAYTC010000321.1 GCA_012518155.1 Bacteroidales bacterium
CGCGTCGAAAGTGGCCTGTGAAACACTGGTAACCACAGGGCAAGTAGTACTAGCTGGCGAGGTGAAATCAAAAGCTTACGTCGACGTGGCCGAGGTGGCCAGAAAGGTAATCGCGGAGATAGGGTACACGAAGAGTGAGTATCAATTCGAAGCACGTTCTTGCGGTGTTTTTTCGAGTATACATGAACAGTCTGACGATATTAACCGAGGGGTAGATCAGAAGAACGACCCCATGGATCAAGGGGCCGGTGATCAGGGAATGATGTTCGGTTATGCCACGTGCGAAACCGAGAACTTCATGCCTTTATCGCTCGATTTGAGCCATGCTTTATTAGTAGAGTTGGCCAACATTCGCAAGAACGAACCTGAGCTGATGCCGTATCTACGGCCCGACTCTAAATCGCAAGTAACGGTAGAGTACTCCTCAGAGGGTCTTCCTCTCAGGATCGATACCATCGTTATCTCCACGCAGCACGACGAGTTTGAACTACCCCTTGATGATTCGAAAGCAGCCGCTCTGGATGCCGACGAAAAGATGAGGTCGCGCATCGAGAAAGATTTGCGTACCCTATTAATACCCCGGGTCAGAGAACAGTACAAGCACCGCGAGGATGTGCAGAAGCTTTTCGACGAAAAGATCAACTACTTTGTCAATCCAACCGGCAAGTTCGTGATCGGGGGGCCCCATGGTGATACGGGACTCACCGGTCGTAAAATAATCGTGGACACCTACGGGGGCAAAGCGGCCCACGGGGGCGGTGCTTTTTCAGGAAAGGACCCCTCGAAAGTGGATCGGTCCGCAGCCTACGCCGCTCGTCATATTGCCAAGAACATGGTAGCCGCGGGAATTTCCAGCGAAGTTATGATTCAGGTCTCCTATGCTATTGGCATCGCGGAACCCATGAATATTTACGTGAACACGTACGGGAAAAGCCGGGTGAAGTACTCCGATGCTGAGATAGCCGAAAAAATTAAAACGATATTCGATATGCGTCCAAAGGCGATCGAGGAGCGTTTGAAACTTCGGAATCCCATCTATTTCGAAACCGCTTCGTATGGCCATATGGGGCGCGAGCCGCGAAAGGTGCAAAAGGTATTTACATCGCGCTACATGCCCGAACCAATGGAGATTGAGGTGGAGTTATTCACGTGGGAGAAATTGGATTACGTGGATCAGCTCCGAGAAGCGTTTGGTTTGAAGGGTAAATAAATAGTTGAGTGTAGATTAAGTCTGCATCGCTTTACGAATTTCAGCCTGTATATCCGATGGAGTGATGGTTTAACAGGTCAATTATGATTAGATTCGATAATAAAAATGAGAAGTAAGGAACTGTCGGTTGTAGTTTATTGCGCCTCGAGTTCGGAGATTGATCGCGTGTACGTTGAAGCGGCAACCCGTTTGGGTCTATTGCTCGCTGAAAACGGCATCACCTGTATCAACGGGGCGGGGAAACAGGGACTGATGGGTGCCTTGAACAACTCGGTGATCCGTCGCGGAGGGAAAGTAATTGGCGTGATACCACGCTTTATGGTGGATGCAGGATGGTGCCATGATCAGCTCAACCAAACGGTTGTCACGGAAACTATCCATGAGCGGAAGGCTTTCATGGCTCAAGAAGCGGATGTCGCGATCGCGCTGCCGGGAGGACTGGGGACTTTGGAGGAATTGGCTGAAATTCTCACGTGGAAACAATTGGGCCTCTACAAAAACCCCGTGTTACTGCTC
>JAAYTC010000322.1 GCA_012518155.1 Bacteroidales bacterium
AAACATACCCATAGGTGGTAGCAATCATGCCGAGGTCTTTCTTGCGCACCCGCTTTCCGGCAGCAGCAAATTTGGCTACCGCGGCAATGGGGGTCGACTTAGACGATTGCCCCCCCGTGTTGGAGTAGACCTCGGTGTCGAGCACCAGCACGTTGATATCCTGTCCGCTGGCCAGCACGTGGTCAAGCCCACCAAACCCGATATCGTACGCCCAGCCATCGCCACCAAATACCCAGATCGATTTTTTCGCCAAGTACTTTTCGAGCGAACGAATCTCTTTCGCGATGGGATGATCAAATCCCGTTAGCGCGTCCATCACCTCTACTGAAGCGGCTTTCGAAGCATCGGCATCATTCTTGCCTTCAATCCATGCTCTGAAAGGTGCTTTCTGTGCTTCGTCAAACTCGTTCGAACGGAGTGCTTGACGCATCAGGTCTTCTATCCGGTTACGCATGCTGGTTTGTGCGATCGCGAACCCGTAACCAAATTCGGCGTTATCCTCGAAAAGCGAGTTAGCCCATGCGGGGCCTTTTCCTTCTTCATTTTTGGTGTAAGGTGTCGCCGGCGCGGAGGCACCATAGATGGAGGAACAACCCGTCGCGTTCGCGATCATCATCCGGTCGCCGTACAACTGAGTGATCAGCTTGATATAAGGAGTTTCTCCACAACCGGAGCACGCGCCCGAGAATTCGAACAGCGGCGTCGCGAATTGCGAGTTCTTCACGTTCAGTTTCACATCCACCAAATGCGCTTTGCTGGTCACGTTTTCCACCATGTAATCCCAGTTCTTCTGGTTTTCGTATTGCGTGGCGATCGGCACCATCTCGAGGGCATTCTGCCCCTTTTTACCCGGACAAATATCCACGCAGTTGCCGCAACCCAAGCAGTCGAGCACGTCCACCTGAATGCGGAATCCCATTCCAGCGAACTGTTTTCCTTGCGCTTTCAGGATCTCTACATCCTCGCTCACGCCCTTTTGTTCCTCCTCATCAAGCACGAAGGGGCGGATGGTAGCATGCGGGCACACGTACGCGCACTGGTTACACTGGATGCAATTCTCCGGTTTCCATACCGGCACGGTTGCCGCTACACCTCTTTTCTCGTAGGTAGTGGTTCCCATTTCCCAGGTACCATCCTCGCGTCCGCTGAATGCCGATACCGGCAAGTCATACCCTCGTTGCGCGTTGATGGGGCGCACCACTTTCCGGATAAACTCCGGTGCATCGTCTCGTGTATCGGCTTCGGATTGCAACACAGCCCATTCCTGGGGCACCTCTACCTCAATCACGTCACCTCCACGATCTACAGCGGCATAGTTCATCTTCACCACCTCTTCCCCTTTTCTACCGTAGGATGAAACAATAAATTTTTTCATCTGCTCCACCGCGATGTCGTAAGGAATCACGTTGGATATCTTGAAGAAGGCCGATTGCAAGATAGTATTGGTACGGTTACCCAAGCCAATCTGATCCGCGATCTCTGTCGCGTTGATGATATAAAACCGGATGTTGTTTTCCGCGAAATATTTCTTTACATGATTCGGCAAATGGTTTACCACCTCCTCTTTCGACCAGACGGAGTTGAGCAGGAACGTGCCGTTCTTTTTCAACCCCTTGGTCACGTCGTACAGGTGCAAGTACGCCGGCACGTGGCACGCCACGAAGTTGGGTGTATTCACCAAGTAGGGAGAACGGATGGGGTTATCCCCGAAACGCAAGTGCGAACAGGTAAACCCGCCCGATTTCTTCGAGTCGTACGCGAAATAGGCCTGCACGTACTTGTCAGTATTATCTCCAATAATTTTGATCGAGTTTTTGTTGGCACCCACCGTACCGTCCGATCCCAGCCCGTAAAATTTAGCCTCGTAAGTGGTTTCGTCCATTGAAACCTCCGCCTTAAGCGGGAGCGACTTAAAGGTCACGTCGTCGACGATCCCAATAGTGAAGTCATTCTTCGGCATGCTCATCGCGAGGTTTTCGTATACCGAAAGGATCTGGCTTGGCGTGGTGTCTTTTGATGACAACCCGTATATTCCACCCACGATCTCGGGAGCATTTTCTTTACCGTAGTAACTATCCTTCACGTCCAGGTAAAGCGGCTGTCCGGCAGCTCCCGGCTCTTTGGTGCGGTCCAGCACCGCGATACGCTTCACCGTTTTTGGTACTGCAGACAGGAACGCTGCTGCCTTAAAGGGACGATAGAGATGCACGGCCACTACGCCCACTTTCTCGCCTTTGGCATTAAGGTAATCAACCGTTTCACGAATTGTTTCTGTAACCGATCCCATGGCGATAGTCACTCGATCGGCTTCGGGATCGCCGTAATAATCAAACAGTCCATACTTACGCCCCGTGAGTACGGCCAGCTTTTCAAGGTATTCCTCCACGATGCCAGGAACATCATCGTAGAATGGGTTGGATGCCTCTCGGGCTTGAAAATAGATATCGTCGTTTTGCGCGGTCCCACGTGTCACGGGGTTCTCGGGGCTCAGTGCCCGGTCGCGGAATGCTTTCAGTGCATCTTGGTTAACTAACGGGGCGAGGTCCTCCGTGGTCAATGCTTCGATCTTCTGTACTTCGTGTGAAGTTCGGAACCCATCAAAGAAATGGAGAAATGGCACCCGGCTCTCGATGGAAGCAAGGTGTGCCACCGCGGATAGGTCCATCACCTCCTGCACCGATCCTGTCGCAAATAACGCCACCCCCGTGGGCCGTGCAGCCATCACGTCCTGGTGGTCACCAAAGATCGATAACGCGTGGGATGCCAATGCACGAGCCGAGACATGAAAGACGCCCGGTAACAACTCTCCCGCCATCTTGTACATGTTAGGCAACATCAATAACAGCCCTTGGGAAGCGGTAAATGTGGATGTAAGCGCTCCTGCCTGTAACGAACCATGCATGGCCCCGGCAGCTCCTGCTTCGGATTGCATCTCCTGCACCAGCACCGGTTGTCCGAAAATGTTCTTCCTACCGGCAGCCGCCCACTCGTCGACGTACTCCGCCATGGTGGAGGAGGGCGTGATCGGGTAAATGGCAGCTACTTCGCTGAACATGTAAGCAATATGCGCCGCAGCCTGGTTACCGTCGCAGGTCAAATACTTCTTTTGTTTTGTCATAATAAAACGATAGTGTTTTGAATATATATTTAATTTTCGTTAATTTTCAATTGCGACTTTTCTGGTTTAAGTCACGAAATTACGACAAAAAAGTGGAAGCAACAAACAATACCCCCTTTTTGTTCACTTTCGCGAAAAACTACAACCCTTATTTGTGAAAATACATTAAAATATAATCTTTCAATAAACTACAGTGTTATAAAGGATAGTTAGTACTGAAAACGATTTTAGAATATGAAAATAATTATTATCGCCAACCGTCTTCCCGTTAAAATCGAACGCGACGATGATGAGGGATTCTCCATTACGCGGAGCGAAGGTGGGTTAGCCACCGGCCTCGGATCGCTCGAAACCGATTCTGAAATATACTGGGTAGGATGGCCGGGTATACATACCGAAGATGAAGAGGAAAAAAAGGAAATAACCAAGCGACTGCACGAGTTGAATTTTCACCCGGTATTTTTATCCGATGAGCACATCGAGAATTACTACGAGGGGTACAGCAACAGCACGATCTGGCCCCTTTGTCACTATTTTTTCTCGTTTATCGAGTACAGAGCGGAATATTGGTCTACTTATCAGGAGGTAAACAACTTATTTGCCCGAGAAGCACTCCCTTTCATAGATAAAGAAGATGTGGTATGGGTACAGGATTACCAATTGATGCTCTTGCCCAAGCTTATCCGCGATCAGCAACCGAATGCCAATATCGGGTATTTTCATCATATCCCGTTTCCTTCTTACGAGCTGTTCCGGGTATTACCCGAACGCGAGGAGGTACTGGAAGGATTGCTTGGGGCCGACTTAATCGGTTTTCACACACACGACTACATGCGTCACTTTATCAGTGCTATTTACCGGGTGCTGGACCTCAACTGCACGCTCGATGAAATCAATCTTGATAACCGGATCGTGCACGTGGACGCCTTCCCCATGGGAATCAATTACGACCAATACCGGCTTGCTCCCAAGCAACCGGAAGTAATCAAGACAGCAAAAAAACTGAAGCGAAAACTGTAGAATAAAACCGTGATCCTTTCGGTAGACAGACTCGACTACAGTAAGGGAATCCTTCACCGGCTGGAGGGATATGCCCAGTTTTTGGACAACCACTCGGAATACCACGAAAAAGTATCGCTCGCGATGATCGTGGTTCCTTCTCGCGATTCGGTTGAAATGTATGCCGAGTTAAAGACGAAGATCGACCAGCTAATCGGCGAAATTAATGGAAAATATTCTCAACTGGGATGGACCCCTATTTACTATTTTTACCGCGGGTTCTCGTTCGAAGAGCTGATCGCTATGTACGACATAGCTGATATCGCTCTGGTGACCCCCTTGAGGGATGGTATGAACCTGGTGGCGAAAGAGTACTTGGCCACCAAACACGAAAAGCCGGGCGTACTGATCCTTAGCGAGATGGCAGGAGCAGCCATTGAGCTGCAGGATGCTATCACCATCAACCCGAACGACACCGACCAGATTGAACAGGCGATCCTCACCGCGCTCACAATACCGGTGGAGGAGAAAAAGGAGCGGTTGCAGGCAATGCAGAAGCGCATCTCCACGCAAACGGTACAGAAGTGGGCAAACGATTTCGTGAAAGAGCTGCAATCCATTAAAGCGCAAAATCAGGAGATCTTGCAAAAGATCGTGGGACGAAGACAGCTTAACCAGATTAAAAACGCGTACGACGAGGCTTCTGCCCGGTTAATCCTTCTAGATTACGACGGCACCTTGGCCCCGTTCGTGAAAAGACCGGAAGATGCCGTCCCCTCGCGACGTTTGCTGGACCTGATAAAGGAGATTTCGTCTGACGAGAAAAATAAGGTGGTCATTAACAGCGGCCGAAATCACCAGGTACTCGACAAATGGTTCAAGGGGATGGACCTCGATTTCGCTGCCGAGCATGGCATGTTCTACAAAGAAAACGGCAAGTGGCATAAAAACTTGGAGGAGGAAATGGTATGGGACGATGAAATCATCGACATCATCGAGCACACCATCGACAAAACACCCCGATCGCACATGGAGCAGAAGAACGCTTCGCTGGTATGGCACTATCGAAACGTGGACGTGTGGTTGGCCGAGTTGCGTGCCCAAC
>JAAYTC010000323.1 GCA_012518155.1 Bacteroidales bacterium
CCCTCGTCGAACGAATAGTTAAAACTCCCCTGGCGCGGGAAGATATAGGTGATAAAGAGGATCGCGACAATGAATACTAGCGGAACAAATAGTTTTGTCCGGATCCTTATTTTTTTCTTTTTCTTGGGTGGGGTTGCACTCATGCCTCTTTCGTGACGATTATGTAGATTGTAGATTAGTTGTTAAACAAACAAGAACCTGAATTGTTCTTGTATTTGACCTTTACAAGGCTTTAAAGCCTCAAGTGTACCATTTTGTTTAAAGAAGATTGGGTGAAATCGTTTCGTTGATATTACCTTTGTACCCTACGCCAATATGAGGAAGCTTATGCAACAATATGAAATTGATCTTGTCTACCTGTGGGTGGATGGGAGCGATCCCGTGTGGTTGGCAAAGAAAAATCAATTTTTGGGCATCCAGCCCGAGGCAAATATCGAGGCCATTTCAAAGGCACGCGTAACCGACAATGGCGAGTTGAAATACTCGTTGCGTTCCATGGAGAAAAACGCTCCTTGGATCCGGAAAGTGTTTATCGTAACGGATGAACAAACGCCTAGCTGGCTGGACGAAACGAATGAAAAAGTAGAGATTGTTGATATTCGACGGCTCCTTCCTGAAGAGTCGCTCCCCTGTTATAACTCGGTAATAATTGAACATTTTTTATGGAAAATACCCGGCTTGTCGGAATATTTCCTCTACTCGAACGATGATATGTTTTTCGCCCGCCCGGTTACGCCCGCTTTCTTTTTCACTCCTACCGGTTGGCCAATTGTCCGGTTGCAACGTTCGTTTCTTGGGAAATGGATGCATAACTTCAAAGAGCATTTTTCGATCCATACCAACTTGTACAGGAAGACTTTGCACAACGCGACCTTGCTGATCGAGAAGAAGTTCGGGAAATATTACTCGGGAACGCCTCATCATAACGTGGACGCGTACTTGAAGTCGGACTACCGGAGGGTAGTGGAAAAGGATTTCAAGGAGGAGATAGCCGCCACGGTTACTCATCACGTGCGGGATGAAAAAGATATACAGCGAATCATATACCTGTATTACGCGTTAGCGGTAAAACGGGGTAAATTAAAATACACGGGCAGACGCGAATCGTGTAGGATTCGGTTGCATAAACCTGATTATATCTCTTTTATCACGAAATATCGTCCCTATCTTTTTTGCTTGAACGATACGCATCATGCTACCGACGAGGATAGGGAGCGGGTGGAACCCTTTTTAGAGGCTCTCTTTCCCGATAAATCATCGTTTGAACGAGCAGGTGAACCGTTACATCCGTGAACATGATCGTTTGGATGTTGTATAAATGGTCTTCTTCAAAATGAAATTATGCCTGATAAAAAAGAGTGTATCGTGCTGATTCCGGTTTATGAACCGATCAAAGGAAGCGATAGGAACACGATAAAGCAAGCCGTAGCCATGACCCCCGGAATGGATAAAGCGTTCATCGTGCCCCGGTCTTTCACTATGGATGAAAATTTTGCTGACTTTGAAAATTTCCGAGTCGAGCGATTTGATGACTCCTTTTTCGCGAATATCAGAGGATATAACAGGCTTATGCTTGATGTGAATTTTTACAGGCGATTCAACGGCTATAAATACATGTTGATCCATCAATTGGACGTCTATTTATTCAAACCCGACCTGCTCTACTGGTGTAGTAAAGACTATGATTATATCGGTGCCCCGTGGCTCAAGCCTCTTAAGCTCAATAAAGCTAGATTCTATTCAATCTTACTTAAACTAATTCCATTGCTTTGCTTGAAGCGCTTGAGGAATAGGATCGAGCATTATAATAACGTGGGGAATGGGGGATTGTCGCTACGCAAAACCGAGA
>JAAYTC010000324.1 GCA_012518155.1 Bacteroidales bacterium
TCCACGCAGGCAACCACCTTCCTGACTACCGCCTCAGTCAAAATTTTCGGATTGGGTGCACTGGCATTTATTATTGCCACTTGCACGGGAGTGATTTTCGTGAAGGTCATGAACCTCTTCTTAAAGGAAGAGAACAAAATTAATCCGCTCATCGGTAACGCGGGCGTATCGGCAGTACCCGGATCGGCACGTATGTCGCAGATCGTAGGCTTGGAATACGACTCTACCAACCACTTGCTGATGCATGCCATGGGACCCAACGTGGCGGGTGTCATAGCCTCGACGGTAGCCGCCGGGCTATTGCTCGGTTTCTTGTATTAACAGATAATAATAACGCGTATTCATGGGAATAGAACAACTGATGCCTGCTCTTGCCGGGATGACCTGGCAACATCTGGTAATGATAGGCGTGGGACTGGTCTTGATTTACTTGGCCATCGCGAAAAATTATGAACCCACGCTGCTCTTGCCGATGGGATTTGGTGCTATCTTGGTTAATATCCCGCTCTCTTCGGCCATTACCCAGCTCGACCCGGCAACGGGAGAGGTAGTTGAGGGAGTGCTTAATATCTTTTTCGACGCGGGGATAGCCACCGAGATTTTCCCGCTGTTGATTTTTATAGCGATCGGGGCGATGATCGATTTCTCACCGCTTTTCCGCAACCCCTCGCTCCTTTTATTTGGAGCGGCAGCACAGTTCGGTATCTTTATCACGATGGTGCTCGCAGCACTGCTAGGATACGACATACGGGAAGCGGCCTCAATCGGTATTATCGGCGCGGCAGACGGACCAACCTCCATTGTTGTAGCCTCGCGGTTTGCACCCCATCTATTGGGTCCAATCTCGGTGGCGGCATACTCTTACATGGCGTTGGTGCCCATCATTCAACCACCGGTGATTCGCTTGCTCACCTCACGGAAGGAACGGTTGATTAGGATGTCGAGCGATTCCAACAAGCGGATATCGAAGAAGGCTCTTATTGCTTTCCCTATCGTGATCACGATCGCCGCGGGGATCATTGCACCCTCGTCGCTTGCCTTAATCGGCTTCTTGATGTTTGGTAACCTGATACGAGAGTGCGGTGTGTTGAATAAACTATCGCTGTCGGCGCAAAATGAATTATCGAGCCTGGTTACGATTCTTTTAGGAATCACCATCGCGAGCACAATGACTGCCGAGCGGTTCGTTCGTCTCGACACGCTACTAATTATAGGGCTAGGTCTTTTCGCTTTCGTGTTCGACACTTTTGGAGGGGTTATCTTTGCCAAGTTCTTAAACCTGTTCCGATCGGAAGGAAACAAGATTAACCCAATGGTGGGTGCCTGCGGTATCTCCGCGTTTCCCATGTCGGCACGCGTGATCCATCAGATGGGGCAGAAAGAAGACCCCTATAACTACTTGTTGATGCCTGCCATCAGTACCAACGTGGGGGGGCAGATCGGATCAGTTGTGGCTGGAGGTATCATCCTTACACTCGTGCCGCTACTGGCGTAAGTAAGTGCCGGTATGTCGATCGAAAAATTAAAAAATTAAAAAGATGACAACAACGCTACAACAAGCTTTATTCGTCGCCGGAGTCGGTATCGTGGGAATCTTTGCATTCATGGCAATCTTCTACCTGTTGATTCTCGCGTTAGATAAATATCTCCCGCATAAAGAAGAAGAGGAAGAAACGAATTAACTGTTAGAAAAGGCTGCTCCACGATAGAGCAGCCTTTTTTATTCGAAAATGTAGATGGAGCGGTTAGCCGTACTGTTTTCGGACATCCGCCCCCCACATTAGTTTGTCGCGCAACGTCTCGTAAAAGGTGTGCCCCACCCTTTTTACTACTCGAAGGGTATAATCGCCCCGTCTCACTTGGATACTGACCGACTCATCCAACACTCTCGATTGGCCATCCACAGAGACCAAAAACATATGGCTGCGGCTCTCTACTTTTAAAGAGATTATGCTGCTATCGTCAACCACCAATGATCTCGATGTAAGGTTATGAGGGGCAATCGCCGATAGGATAATGCTCGGAATAGTTGGGGATAAAATGGAGCCACCGATGCTAAGTGAGTAGGCCGTGGAACCGGTAGGAGTCGCTATTACCAACCCGTCGGCTTGATAAGAGGTTAAGTAATCATTATTAATATAGGCATGTATCGACAACATCGATGCAGTATCCTGCTTCAGGATGGCCACTTCGTTTAACGCGTGTTCGTTGAAATATTCGGGTGGGAACGCCTCGTCGGTGCTCATTTTTAAAAGTGCCCGTTCCTCCACCCGGTAATTGTTATTCATCACCTCCTGTAGTGTTTCTTCCAGGTCGGCATAATTAATGGCAGCCAAAAAACCCAATCTCCCCGTGTTAATCCCGAGAATGGGTATGCGGGAATTTCCGACGCTTGTAGCGGTTCTTAAGAAAGTACCATCGCCACCCACGCTCACCACCATATCCACTTCAGGCAAGCTCTCCGTGAGCTCACAAAGAGGCGATATTTCCTGTTGTAAATGCAGGGGCAGGCTCTGAAAAAAATTCTCGGGCAAACATAGTTCCCCTCCATGCCTCCTGATAGCATCGCATACTCCAAGTATCTGCTCTTCTGCCTTGGCAGTCCTATCAGGAAACATACTTCCGAATAAAGCGAATCTCATATTATATTTATTTTTGTCTGCAAATACATCGACCTACCGTATTGGTCAAACCACCTACATTTCCAAGTAATACAACAATTCTGCCAACCGCTCTTTTTGTGTGTCCGTTACCTCTCCTTCCCGTGAGAAATAGTAAATCACCTTATAGTCGAACCGTTCAAAACCTCTCAATATCAAGGTTAGGTCCTCTACATCAAATTTCAGTGAAACCAAAAAAACCTCACGGCTCGAAAGTGGCATCACGCATAATGCCATCACGTGTGCATTATTGCTCTCCACGATACGAGCTATTTCCGTGAGCATATAATCCTCGGGCTTAACCTCCAGGATTATAATCGATCTTTCCGATTCGGAAAGTTCCGTAAATTGCTCATGAGTAGGAGGATTACCGGCTCTTGCAATTTGATTTTTGATAAATTCTTTGGTCGACATTACGTAAAACGGTTATTTCGTATTACTTTTGTATTTGTTTTACAAAGATAGTTCAAGCCGAGAGCAGTGTCTAATTATGAACAATGCCGAGGCGCATCCTATCCTTATACAAAGATAGTGCACTATTTCGTTAAGCCAAAATAACGAGTAAGCGATAGCAGTGCCAAGCTTGTTTGAAAATTGCCGAGCGTGAGTTATTTTTTCGCTACCGTTTTCTTTGTAAATGATTTTTTAAGCAGTATATGACCAGATTAAGTGTAAATATTAACAAGGTTGCCACGTTACGTAATTCTCGGGGGGGCAACATACCCAATGTCGTACAAGTGGCAATAGATTGTCAACTCTTTGGTGCGGATGGCATTACGGTGCATCCTCGGCCCGATGAAAGGCATATTCGATACGCCGACGTGCATGATTTGCAATCGAAAGTACACACGGAATTTAATATCGAAGGTAACCCCACCCCGGAGTTTGTCTCCCTGATTCGGAAAATACGGCCGACGCAAGTAACGCTCGTCCCGGATGCACACGATACCCTCACCTCCGACACGGGGTGGGATACAGTAACTCATCAGGAATTCCTCACCGATATCGTGAACGAATTCCAAGCGATGGGTGTCCGTACCTCAATTTTCGTGAACGCCGACCTAGAAATGATACGAATGGCTTCGCGTATAGGTGCCGACCGGATTGAACTCTACACCGGCCCTTATGCCGAGGAGTACGCGGCTGATCGCGAAAAAGCTCTTGCACCTTACCTTGAAGCGGCCGTCCTGGCAAAGAACCTTGGGCTGGGAGTGAACGCGGGACACGATTTAAACCTGGAGAACCTCCAATACATTTCTGATAATATCCCTTGGTTGAAGGAGGTATCCATCGGACACTCGCTAATAAGTGACGCGCTCTACCTGGGGTTAAAAGAAACAATAAAAGCGTATAAAAATTGTTTAAAAGTGGCTCCCAGTGAGGTTTGACCACTCAAATTATATATCTTTATCGAAGTAAACCTGTTCATTAGCTTCCTTCTGGAGCGGAGAGTCAAAATCGGTTTACCGCGTTAGTTTTTCTTTCGAGAAAAAATATGTACCATTAAAATTAATTGAAAATCGGTATGAATCTTTTGCAAATACCCCTGCCGGCAGATACTGTTCAGGCAATTTATAACGCTGTTGGCGATGCCGGGATAGAGGCGGTTAGAATGAACGCTTTTGATCTGGCACTGAAGGGCGGATGGTTAATGATCGTATTGCTTATTCTTCTTTTGATGACGATCTACGTGCTGATCGAGCGAACGCTTGTTATCAATAAAGCGGACAAGGAAGATAGCTCGTTTATGAACCGAATAAAAGATTATATACACGATGGCAAGATCGATGCGGCGATAGCTCTTTGCCGTAATACCGACACCCCCTCGGCTCGTATGGTGGAGAAAGGTATTTCACGCTTGGGCCGGCCCACTGCCGATGTAATGTCGGCCATCGAAAATCAGGGTAATATCGAGATCTCAAAACTGGAGAAGGGACTCCCTGTGCTGGCAACTTCCGCTTCAGGAGCCCCTATGGTGGGTTTCCTGGGTACTGTAACCGGTATGGTGAGAGCCTTTATGGATATGGCCAGTGCCGGATCGAACGTGGATGTAAGTATCCTCTCAGCGGGTATTTATGAGGCGCTGGTAACCACGGTAGCGGGGTTAACCGTTGGAATCATCGCGCTTTTCGCGTACAATTATTTGACTACCCGTATCAAGGGAATTGTCAACAGACTCGAAATGAGAATTATGGAATTTATGGACATCCTGAACGAACCGGCCGCGTAATCATCAAATCGAAGCATCAACAACTTATCAAATCAATCGGATATGGCATTAAAACAACGGTTTCAAATAGAGACGAATTTCAGCATGGCTTCCATGACGGACGTGATTTTCTTGCTGCTTATCTTCTTTATGATCACATCGACCATTGTGGTGCCAAATGCCATACAGGTATTGCTGCCCCGCTCGCAACAACAAGCGCAAGCAAAGCCGATCACTCGGGTAACTATCGATCAGGATCTGAACTATTACGTGGCCAATGCCAACGAGACGGAACGACTGGTAGCGTTTGAGGAAATTACACCGTTCCTGCAATCCGTTTACACGGCCGATCCCAATATTTTTGTCGCGCTGTACGCCGATGAGAGTGTTCCCTACCGGGAAATCGTTCGAATACTGGATATTGCCAATCAGAACCAGTTCAAGATGGTACTAATGACGAGGCCTTACTAACAATTTCACGATGAGAATAACGAAAGAAGAGATAATAGGAATTACAGGAACGGCACTTTTCGCTGTGTTGCTCTTACTGTTCTTACTGTTCACTTTTTTCAATTTATCACCCCCTCCCCAGCAACTAGAGGGTATTCCCGTGATATTCGGTGCCACGGAGGAAGCGTTTGGCTTCGTGGAATCGCCCATGAACGAGCCGATTCCAACTCCTTCAACTCCGGAAATACCCATCCCCTCACCCGACCAACCCCTAATCACACAGGAAACAGAACCAACGATCGATGTACAAGCGCGGCGGGAAGAAGAGGAACGACAGGCACGAATCGCCGAAGAGCGCAGGCAACAACAGTTAGCAGAACAGCGGCGACGGGAAGAGGAAGCACGACGAAGAGAGATTAACCAGCAGATGTCGGGCCTATTCGGGGAAAGTGCCGAGAGTCGCGGCAACACGGAAGGTACCGGTACCCAAGGTGTCTCCACCGGGAGTGGCACACAAGGATCTCCCTCTGGCACTGGGGGTATAGGTTCATACGACCTCGGCGGCCGTAGCCTTGGCAGTGGCGGGCTGGTACAACCTAGCTATACCGTGAACGATTATGGTACTATTGTTGTTAATATTACTGTAGACCCTGCCGGGAACGTGATTCTTGCAGAGATCGGACGCGGCACCAACACGCCAAATACAGCACTTCGGAATGAAGCACTTCGGGCTGCCCGGGGCACCAAATTCAACGCCATTAATTCCGCGAACAACCAGCAGGGCACCATCACGTATCGATTTAATCTCAAATAGAA
>JAAYTC010000325.1 GCA_012518155.1 Bacteroidales bacterium
GGAACAGACCAACGAGAGCCTGCGGGCGAACACCATCGAAGAGACCTACGAGCTCTCGGAGGCGATCCTCGCGGACGACAACGACGAAATAAAAAAAGAGCTGGGCGACTTGCTCTTGCACGTGGTGTTTTATTCCAAGATCGGCGAAGAGAAGGAGGCGTTCGACGTGGCGGACGTGTGCCACGCGATCAGCGACAAGCTGGTGTTCCGCCACCCGCACGTGTTTGGAGACGCGCAGGCCGACTCGGCAGGGACGGTCGAGAAGTCGTGGGAACAAATCAAGTTGAAAGAGAAAGGGGGAAACAAAACCGTCCTGGAAGGGGTGCCGGCGTCGCTCCCCACGCTGGTGAAGGCCTACCGTATACAGGACAAGGCGCGCAACTTCGGGTTCGACTGGGACCAACGGGAACAGGTGTGGGACAAGGTGAAAGAGGAGATCGGTGAACTGGAACAGGAGATCGAATCGATGGACACCGACCGGACCGAAGCGGAGTTCGGCGACCTGCTTTTCGCCATTATCAACGCCGCGAGGCTATACGACGTGAACCCCGACAACGCATTGGAACGTACGAATAGGACCTTTATCCGCCGCTTCACCTACATGGAGAAAAAAGCGAAAGAGCAGGGACGCTCCCTGCGGGAGATGACGCTCGACGAAATGGAGGCCATCTGGCAGGAAGCGAAAAAAGGAGAGTAACGCGGGAGTAACGCGACTATTTACCAATTCTCATGCGGGAGAACATGTTCTTCCGCTTCGGGAATATACCGTTCTTTTTCGATCGCACGTCCTCCACCACGTAGAAGATATTGCTATCGAATTCGTTTAAGGTGCTTATCAGGTTTTTTAATTCCTTCCTGCCTACTACCGTTTCGATGATATCTACCTCGTTAGCCGATCCCACGCCGTGCGTCATCGTGGCACCCACGTCGAGTTTGTTGAGAATCTGCACCAAGTCTTTCCCGTTCTTTTGCGTGTAGATACGGCAAAGCACGATACCGAAGGCGATGCGGTCTTCTATCAACATCCCGATATAGTTGCCGGCAGCATATCCGGCGGCGTACGATAAGTAAGAGACCATGTCGTTCGCCCGCACCAAGATCTGCGATATCACCACTACCCAGATAAACACTTCCACGAAGCCAATCAGGGGGGCTATATTTTTCTCTCCTTTCGAGACAAAAATTATGCGTAGCGTACCCAACGCGACATCAACGATACGACCGAAAAAAATGATAAGGGGCAATAACCAGGGATAAACATCTAAAAAATTAAACATAGAGCAGTAAGATATAAATGAAGAATTAATAATGGAAAAGTGAAAATTGAATCCGCGAGGATGACGGGCAATGTTGCCGTTCGCCTCTTTATTGAATCAGGTGCTCAGGTGCCTGAAGCCAACACGTGCAGGTAGCCCGTGAATTGCTCGATATCATCCATCGAGGTATCCCACGAGCAGACTAGCCTTGCCTCGCCGATTGCTTCGTTCCAATCGTAAAAGAAATACCGCTGGCGCAGCTGCTCTCGAATTCCTTCAGGAGCCGTAAAAAAGAGCGCGTTCGATTGCACCGCTTGGGTAATTTTCACCCCGGGCACCGTTTCCATCCCCTCGAACAGACGTCGCGCCGCCCGGTTGGATTCACGGGCGTTCTCCATCCAGATGTCCTCTTTCAGGTAGGGAATAAATTGCGCGGCGATATAGCGCATCTTCGAGTAGAGTTGCGTGATTTGCTTGCGGTAATATTTCAGGTTTTCGGACAGTTCAGGGCGAAGGGCGATAAGCACCTCCCCGAACATCAATCCGTTTTTGGTGCCCCCCAGCGTGAAAATATCCACGCCACAGTCGCCCGTGATCTCTTTCAGCGTGGTGCCCAAGTAGGCGCACGCGTTCGCGACGCGGGTACCATCCACGAATAAGTACATATCGTGTTGGTGAGCCAGGTCGGCCAACGCTTTCAGCTCGTCGGGGGTGTACGCGGTACCCAGTTCGGTTGTCTGGGAAATCGCGATCACCTTGGGTTGGGAATGGTGCTCGAAGCCGAAACCATGAAGGTGCGGTCGCACCAAGTCAGGGGTCAACTTACCATCGGGGGTCTCGATCTCCTTTAACGACGCCCCCGTGAACTTTACCGGTGCCCCACATTCATCCACCGCGATGTGCGCGGTCGCCGCGCACAGGATGGAGTGAAACGGCAGCGTGCATGCCTGCAAGGCCACAACGTTGGCCCCGGTGCCGTTGAACAGGAACAACGGCTCCACTGACTTGTCACCCAGCATCGATCGAAGGAGTTCCTTCGCCTCCGCCGTCCATGGATCGTCTCCATAAGCGACGGCATGATCGCGGTTGATTTCGGCTAATGCCTCCATGATCCGGGGATGCACGCCCGAATGGTTATCGCTTCCAAAGCTTCGCATACAATGTGATTTTGTTCTACAAAGATACACCCTTTTCGGCTAAAATTATTCAAAAGAAGTGCGATTCACTTCCTCGCCATTAGCCAAGGTTGGCAAGCAGGAACTTGCGGATCTCCTCCTGCTCCATTTGCTTTCGCTGCGCGTAATCCACTACCTGCTCTTCGTTGATCTCCCCGATGCCGAAGTACTTCGACTCTTCGCTCGCGAAGAAGAGGCCACTCACCGAGGCGTTGGGATACATCACCCCGTTCTCGGTCAATGATATCCCGATCTCGTCGGTCCTAAGCAGTTGATGCAGTTCGAAGTTGGTCGTCTGGTCCGGGATGGAAGGATACCCCACGGCCGGGCGAATCCCTTGGAACTTCACCGAGAACATCTGCTCCGGGGTAATATCCTCGTCTGCCGCGTACCCCCAGTACTCCCGCCGCACCTTCGCGTGCAACCATTCGGTGGCAGCCTCCGCGAGCCGGTCGAGCAGGGACTTAAGGAGCAACCCCTTGTAGGCATCCTCCTCGTCGTAACGCTCTAATAGTTCGTCCGCCCCGTCGCCCGCGGTCACCGCGAACGCCCCCACGTAATCCTTTTTTCCCGATGCTTTTGGCGCGATAAAATCGCTCAAGCAGAGGTACTCGTTCTTGGGGCTCTTGCGCTGTTGACGCAGGAAGGGGAACGCCACCCCATCGGTATAAATGGTGTCGTTCTCGCTATACGCCTCGTAGATTCCGAACACCGCTTTCACGTACTCCACCTTATCTTCTGCCAGCTGCTGCAGCATGGCCCTCGCATCGTCGTACAACTTCGCGGCCTCGCGTGCTTTATCTTGTTCGTCCTCTTTGAACGACGCCACCCACTCTTCCCGCTCCAGTTTCGTCTGTTCCGATTTGAACAGCGCGTGAAACCTCCCTTGCAGATTCCATGCCGGGAAAAAGAACTTCCAGTCGATATAAGGAAGAATCTCCTCTATCGGAATCGGCTCCAACTTCACTCGGCCAAGCGTGTTGGGCACGATAGCATCGTATTGGCTCCAGTCGGGCGTGAACGCGTTGGCCCGCGCTTCGTCCAAGGAGACCAGCTCGATCTTCTTCTCCAAGCGGCTCTCTCGCAACATCCTGTACTCGTCGCCGACTTTTTGGAGGTATGCCTCCCGGTTCTCGGGATTGATTAGGTTGGCCACGGCGGAGGGACTTTGTGACGCGTCCTTCACGTGCACCACCCCTTGGCTATACTTCGGTTCGATCTTCAGCGCGGTATGCAGCTTCGAGGTAGTTGCTCCCCCTACCAATAGCGGGAGTTTGAAGCCCGCCTTCTCCATTTCCTCCGCCACTACCGCCATCTCCTCGAGCGACGGCGTGATCAAGCCACTCAGCCCGATGATATCGGGCTTGATCTCAAGTGCCGTCTTAAGGATCTTCTCGGGAGGTACCATCACCCCCAGGTCGACGATCTCGTAATTGTTACATGCCAAGACGATCCCCACGATATTCTTCCCGATATCGTGCACGTCGCCCTTCACGGTAGCCAAGAGAATCTTTCCGGCACTTTTTGCCTCATTGCCCGATCCTTTCTCTGCCTCGAGAACCGGTTGAAGGATGGCCACCGCCTTCTTCATGGTGCGGGCTGCCTTCACCACCTGTGGCAGGAACATCTTTCCGGAACCAAACAGGTCGCCCACCCTATTCATACCGTCCATCAACGGCTTATCGATGATATCCACGGCACGGGGATACGCCTCCAGTGCTTCGGCAATATCCTCCTCCATGTAATCGCCGATCCCTTTCACCAGCGCGTGGCTCAACCGCTCCTCCAAGGAGAGAGTACGCCACTCTTCCGTCTTCGTTTGTCCCCCCTCGGGGCTCTTCTCCCCTTTTACCTTCTCGGCGTAGGCCATCAGCCTTTCGGTCGCATCTTCGTGCCGGTTAAGCACCGCGTCTTCAATCAATTCAAGGGCATCGGCAGGGATCTCCTCGTAGATGACCGACTGCGCGGGATTCACGATCCCCATATCGAGTCCCGCCTTGATGGCGTGGTAGAGGAACGAAGAGTGCATCATATCCCGTACCGCCTCGTTGCCACGGAAGGAGAACGAGAGGTTGCTGATCCCCCCGCTCACCTTGGCGTGAGGCAGGTTCTCCTTGATCCACCGGGTGGCACGTATAAAGTCCACCGCGTAATTCGCGTGCTCCTCGATCCCCGTGGCGATGGCCAGCACGTTAGGGTCGAAGATAATATCTTTCGGGTCGAACCCGTTCTCCGTGAGCAGGTTGTACGCCCTTTCGCAGATCTCGATCCGTCGCTCGTAGGTATCCGCCTGTCCCGTCTCGTCGAACGCCATCACCACCACGGCCGCGCCGTAATCTTTCGCGCGCATCGCCTGCTCCAAGAACTCCTCTTCCCCGTTCTTGAGCGAGATGGAATTCGCGATCGGCTTACCTTGAACGCACTTCAATCCCGCTTCCAGCACCTCCCATTTCGACGAGTCGATCATGATGGGCACGCGCGACACGTCGGGGTCCGACGCCAGCATATTCAAGAAATTGGTCATCTCCTCCGCCCCTTCCAGGAGGCCATCATCCATGTTAATATCAAGCACCTGCGCGCCATCTTCTACCTGTCTCCGCGCGATGTCCAGTGCCTCGTCGTATTTCTTTTGCTGGATCAAGCGGAGAAAGCGGCGGGAACCGGCCACGTTGCACCGCTCACCGATATTCAGGAAGTTGATTTGCGGGGACACCTCCAGCAGCTCCAACCCCGAGAGACGCATGTACTCGGGCGCGTCCGCCTTGCGGTGAGGCGTGGCCCCTTTCACCATACGAGTATATTCTTTAATGTGTTCCGGCGTGGTTCCGCAGCACCCCCCCACGATGTTTACCAGTTCCTCGTCGATAAACTCTTTCATTTGCGCCGCCATCTTCTCCGGCGTTTCGTCGTATTCTCCCAGTTGGTTGGGCAGTCCCGCGTTGGGGTACACGCTGATATAGAACGGTGCCAACTTGCCCAACTCTTTAACATACGGTTTCAGGTCTGCCGCTCCCAGCGAACAGTTCAGTCCGATCGCCAACGGGTTGGCGTGGCTCACCGATGCCACGAAGGCACCGACGGTTTGTCCCGACAGCGTCCTTCCCGCCCGGTCGGAAATGGTAACCGACAGGATCATGGGAAGGGTTTTCCCTGTCTCCTCCGCCGCCTCTTGAGCGGCAAAGATGGCCGCCTTGGCGTTCAGCGTATCGAAGATGGTCTCGATAAGCAGCAGGTCCACCCCACCCTCGGTGAGCGCGATGATCTGCTCCTTGTAGGCCGCCTTGAAATCGTCGAACGTGGCCGCGCGAAACATCGGCTCCTCCACACGCGGGCTCATCGAAGCCGTCTTATTGGTCGGCCCGATAGCCCCCGCCACGAAGCGCGGTTTGTCGGGTGTCTCGCGTGTAAACTCATCCGCCGCTTCCCGGGCGATACGTGCCGCGGCCCGGTTAATTTCAGCAGCCAAGTGCCCCATCTTGTAATCCTCCTGCGAAATGGAGGTCGCGTTAAAAGTGTTGGTCTCGATGATATCGGAGCCCGCCTCTAAGTAGGCACGATGGATCTCGCCAATCACGTCCGGACGGGTAATCGACAGCAAGTCGTTATTCCCTTTCAGTAACACCTCTGAACTGCTGAAGCGCTCGCCCCGAAAATCCTCCTCGGTCAGTCCGTAGCGCTGTATCATCGTCCCCATCGCCCCATCCAGTATCAGGATGCGATCGGGTAAAATCGTTTCAATACTCATTTTCTCTCTTACTTATTTATTCAAGTTTCGCATGTATCAATTATTACAATTACAGCTAAAAATGAGGCCTATAAATGTTTCATGGGGACCCGTTAGATGAAATAGGCGCGATCTGATAAGCTGTTTGAGTGTAAACGAGTTATTTATCAGATAGCCTATGAATCTGTAACGGGTCATAAAACATTGTCAGCCGAAGATTGAGCTGTGGTTGTATTGCATACGAAACTTGAGTTATTTATTGAAAAGTCAAAAATAGTCATTAATATGGATTATTGCTGACTTTTTGCTGTAAAGAATGCCCCACCGCTTCGCAACTTGATTATTCCGCGCCGTGTCCATACGACCAGCATCGCGAGCACCAGTCGTGTTCCGAGGATCCACCAAAGGGAGACTCCGAGGGCGACGAACAGCAGGTTATCCTCCAGCACGGAGTGCGATACGGCAAGGTGATGATTCAGCAAATCAGCCTCGGTACGCGTCACCTTGCCCTCTTTCATCTGGTCTATCATCAGTGCTCCACCATAGGCCAATCCCACGATACAGCCAATGAGCCAGAGGAAGCTGGTGCTTGGTGGCAGGCCAAACACTTTGAGCAGAGGCTTCACACCGTTGCTTAGTCTTGGGATAATATGATACACCTCGAGTAAGCGGTATAAAAGGTTCAGTGAAAAGACGATCGCGGTGATCAACAACGAGATGCTTATGGAGCTTCTTAGCCAAGCCATCAGCACATCGGGGATGGAGTTCATGGCCACTATCCCCGTTTGGGTAAAGATAGGCATGCCCATCTCTTGAGGCAATATCAAGTTCAATACCACTCCCGTCGCGATGCTTGCTCCAATTCGCAGCAGGGTCATTCCCCAAAAAGTGGTGCCTGTTCGGGCCTGTACCGCGCTCTCCACGGGCAGGTTATGCGCTATTTGGCACATAAGAGCCAAGA
>JAAYTC010000326.1 GCA_012518155.1 Bacteroidales bacterium
CAAAAAACAGAGTGAATTATATTTATTTAACAACAAAGGCCACTCCTTTACGATAGGTAGCACAGAGAAATTTAAAGGGTATTTCGCCTCCCGGACGGTTTTCAGAAGAAAATCCTGTATATTCGCGCATATAAACCGATGGTTATGTCACTAAAGGGAAAACGTATCGTGCTGGGCATCACGGGAAGCATCGCTGCCTATAAATCGGCTATCCTGATCCGCTTACTGGTCAAAAAGGGAGCCGAGGTGCAGGTGGTAATTACTCCTGCTGGGAAGGAGTTTATTACCCCGGTGACCCTGTCAGCCCTGTCTGGAAAACCGGTAATCAGCGAGTTCTTCGCGACCGGTGACGGCACGTGGCACAGCCACGTGGAACTGGGGCAATGGGCCGACCTGATGATAGTGGCTCCCGCAACGGCAACTACGCTCGCCAAGATGGCAGGGGGAATGGCCGACAACATGCTTATCACCACGTACCTTTCAATGCCACCCAGTGTGCCCATTTTCGCGGCACCGGCCATGGACCTTGATATGTTCGTGCATCCTACCACTCAACGCAACCTGGATCAATTGAAAAGTGACGGGGTTCATATCATCGACCCTGTGGAAGGGGAGCTGGCCAGCCACTTGGAAGGGAAAGGTCGTATGGAGGAACCGGAGAATATCGTCGCCATGATAGAAGATTACTTCATCGATGGTGTTCATCACAGAACCGAGCATAAAGTCACACGAGGCTACCACGAGGCAACTCACAATGGAGATAAAAAAAAAATCCTGATTACCGCGGGCCCCACCTATGAACGGATCGACCCGGTACGGTATATCGGCAACTTTTCGTCGGGGAAGATGGGTTTTGCCATCGCGGAGGAGTGCGCCGCACGGGGAGGGGAGGTATTGTTGATAGCCGGCCCCACATCGTTATCGGTTCACCACCCGAATATCACACGGGTTGACGTGGAGTCGGCCCAAGAGATGCTCGACGCAGCCCTGCAAGCATTTCCCGATGTAGACGGTGCCATCCTTTCGGCAGCCGTGGCCGATTACCGGCCCCAACAGGCAAGTGGTGAAAAGATAAAAAGGGACGAAGAGGGAGCGATTACCCTCTCGCTTTTACCCAATCCCGATATCGCGGCCACGCTGGGTAAGATAAAAAAACCGGGACAACGAATCGTCGGTTTTGCCCTCGAGACTACCAACGAAGAGGCCAACGCGCTGAAAAAACTAAAGAAAAAGAATTTCGATCTCATCGTGCTAAACTCCCTGAAAGACGAGGGAGCAGGTTTCGGGCACGACACCAACAAGGTGACAATCATCTCCCGAAACGGTAGCAAAAGATCGTTCGAACTAAAATCGAAAGAGGAGGTAGCAAAAGACATCGTAGACGCGACCTTTGTTGCTATGCTGGATAACCATTCAGAATAACTCCTCGGGATAAAATCATATAACAACAATGAGATTCGTCCATCTACTACTATCGTGCACGTTTTTATTCGCTCTTTCGCAACCTTTACTTTCGCAGCTATACCCTTATCCGGTAACCGTCCCGCCCGCGCTCAGCGGTAACTTCGGTGAACTCCGTAGCAACCATTTCCATTCCGGCATCGACTTTAAAACGCAACAGGTGGTCAACAAGCCCATCGTCTCCATCGAAGACGGCTATGTTTCACGAATAAGCGTGGCACCCGGGGGATATGGACTGGCACTCTACATTGATCACCCCTCCACGGGACATACCAGCGTGTACGCGCACTTGAACAGCTTCTCCAATAAGATAACCGAATGGGTCACGGAACAACAATACCAGTTAGAGCGATTTCAGGTAAACCTCTACCCGGGCGAAGGAACGCTACCGGTAAAGCGAGGGGAACAGGTGGCACTGAGCGGCAACACGGGAAGCTCGGGAGGACCGCACCTTCATTTTGAGATAAGGGATAGAGCCACACAGGATCCGCTGGACGCGCTGGAATTTTTACCCGCGATAGCCGATACACGTGCCCCTGATGTGCGAGGAGTCGCTTTCTACTCGTTTGCGGGGAAAGGGGTGGTAAATGGTAGTATCCAGCCGGTGCGTGTTACGGTCAATAGCGATGGAGCAGGCAACCCACTGGGATTGGGCAGGACGATCAACGCGTGGGGACGAATTGGCGTGGGGGTGAAGTCGTACGACCGAATGGATGGACAAGCTAATATCTACGGGGTAAAGTATGTACGGCTGTACGTGGATGACGAGCCGGTTTTCAGTAGCACGATCCGACGATTCTCGTTCGAGGAGACGCGGATGCTTAACTCATTTGTAGATTTCGAGGACTGGAAAAAACGCCGCTCTTTCTTCATGAAGTCTTTCTTGGAACCGGGTAACACGCTCCCTTTCTTTGAAACTAAAAACAGGGGGTATATCGATATCACCGAAGAAAGACCCTATCGCCTTCGGTACGAGCTGGAAGATCACGCGGGGAACCGCCTCACTTACCGCTTCACGGTAAACGGAAAGAAGCAATCCATTCCACAACAGTCACCATGCCAGAACTGGATGGCATGGAACCTGCAAAATTCGTTCATGGAGCCGGGATTCACGCTGCACATCCCCATTGGGAACCTATACGATGACCTCTGTTTTTCCCACGAGGTGACCGAAAGTCAAAACCATTTCTCCGACCATCACCAGGTGCACAACCGGCCCGTGCCGCTTCACAACCGGGCGGAGATGTGGATAGGGTTGCATACCGACACGTTGCGGAACAAAGATAATTATGGGGTGGTTCGAATCAACGAGAACGGCTCGGAGAGCTGGATGGGAGGAAGATATACCCGCGGTGGCATGACACTGCATCTTCGGGAGCTGGGCGATCGGTACGCGGTGGCGGCCGACTCGATCCCGCCCGTGATTACTCCTATAGAGCCAGGTAGCTGGGCAAGCCAGCGACGAATTCGAATCCGACTAAGAGATAACAAAAGCGGCATTGCCTCTTTCC